>NZ_BCBO01000006.1:0-17165 GCF_001320835.1 Pseudomonas sp. NBRC 111138
CAAACGCAGAGCAAGAGCGACTCGCTTCGCATCGTGGTTACCGTCGGCTGCTCCAACCTACAAAGTTGTGTAGATACCTATGCTGCGATAGCGGTCTGACAGGTGCTGATGGGGTGTCTGACCTAGCGCTATCGCAGGCAAGCCAGCTCCCACAGTTGATCTGTGTTGGCTCTGAGGAATCCGTTACGACCACAACTTATCTATTAGCGACATGTTCGTAAAAGAACATGCAATTGCTCTCGTTTCCTGTGTTTGCAGATAAGAGGCGATGCTATTTTCGGTAACGAAACTGTAACATTCGCATCCGCAGTCAAAACAAGAAATTTGGAGCTCTTGAATGTTTGCTTTCTTTCGTCCTGCCGCACACCAGGCGCCCCTGCCTGAAGAAAAAATAGACAGTACCTACCGACGGCTGCGCTGGCAGATCTTCGCGGGTATTTTCTTTGGTTACGCCGGTTACTACCTGCTGCGTAAAAACTTCTCCCTGGCCATGCCCTACCTGATCGACGAGGGTTACACCCGCGGTGAACTGGGCCTGGCGATGTCGGCGATCGCGATTGCCTACGGCTTGTCCAAATTCCTGATGGGCCTGGTGTCCGACCGCTCCAACCCACGCTATTTCCTGCCCTTTGGCCTGCTGGTTTCGGCGGGGGTGATGTTCATTTTCGGTTTCGCACCTTGGGCAACGTCCAGCGTGACCATGATGTTCATTTTGCTGTTCATCAACGGCTGGGCCCAGGGCATGGGTTGGCCGCCAAGTGGGCGGACCATGGTGCACTGGTGGTCGCAGAAAGAACGCGGCGGCGTGGTGTCGGTTTGGAACGTGGCGCATAACGTCGGCGGTGGCTTGATCGGCCCGCTGTTCCTGCTGGGCATGGCGTGGTTCAACGACTGGCATGCGGCGTTCTATGTACCGGCCACCGTGGCCTTGGCGGTGGCAGCGTTTGCCTTCATCACCATGCGCGACACACCGCAATCGGTGGGCCTGCCGCCTATCGAGAAGTACAAGAACGATTACCCGGAAGGCTACGATGCCAGCCACGAAGACGAATTCAGCGCCAAGGAAATCTTCGTCAAGTACGTGCTGCGCAACAAAATGCTCTGGTACATCGCCTTCGCCAACGTGTTTGTCTATCTGCTGCGCTACGGCGTACTGGACTGGGCGCCGACCTACTTGAAAGAAGCCAAGCACTTCACGGTCGATAAGTCGTCCTGGGCGTACTTCTTCTACGAGTGGGCAGGTATCCCGGGCACGCTGCTGTGCGGCTGGATGTCGGACAAGATCTTCCGTGGCAACCGCGGCCTGACCGGTATCGTGTTCATGGCCCTGGTGACAGTGGCCACCCTGGTTTACTGGCTCAACCCGCCGGGCAACCCGATGATCGACATGATTGCGCTGTTCTCCATCGGCTTCCTGATCTACGGCCCGGTGATGCTGATCGGCCTGCAGGCATTGGAACTGGCTCCGAAGAAGGCCGCCGGCACCGCAGCGGGCTTCACCGGTCTGTTCGGTTATCTGGGCGGTTCGGTAGCGGCAAGTGCGGCCATGGGCTACACGGTCGACCATTTCGGCTGGGACGGTGGTTTCGTGCTGCTGATTGGTGCGTGCGTACTGGCGATCGCGTTCCTGATCCCCACGCTGTGGCACACCAACAGTGTCAGCTCGGCGCGTTAATCGCCCGGGCAACCCTTGGCACAACGCTTGAGCCGCGCCTCCAGGTTTTTATCTGGCATGGCGTGGCTACGCAGGGCGTTCACGGTCTGCTCGACATAATCGCGAGTCGTGCCGTAACGCCCGCAAGCGCTTTGCAGTACATGGTTAAGCACGATATCGGGCAAGTTGCCGGCATAGCTGGGCAAATGCCGCTCCAACACAAACCCCAACGCCTGCACGGTACTGCCATCCTGTAACCGACAGCTGAGCCAGTGCGGCCGGTAAGAGGGGTAAGGCATCTCACGTTGCCACAGGGCATACAGCGAGGCCTCCAACTGATCGTCCGGCAAACGGTAGGCGAACCCGCTGCAGGAACCACCGCGGTCCAGCCCGAACACCAACCCCGGCAATTCCGGCGTACCCCGATGCTCATGGGACCACAGGTACAAGCCCCGGTGATAACCGTGGACCCGTGCCCGTACGCGCTCGGTGGATGAACATTCAGGGCGCCAGATCAGCGAACCATAAGCAAATAGCCACACCGGCCCACCCTTATGCCGTGCCATGGTGGCTTGCATCGAGCTCATCAACTGTTCGTGTGTGAGTTGCGGCCCAAGATCGAGGCGCGGAGGGTAAGCCAATTGCAGAAGATCGGTTTCAATGGCGGTCATGGCGAAATGCGTTGCGCCTCCTGAGTGTTACCAGTTGTGAGCGACTTTACCGCAATAAAACGCAGCGCTGTAACCGTACGGCGAAAAAGTGCCACTGGGCATTAATCAACGCCGCCACTCGTCAGGATCTGGACGATTAATCCCGCTACTGTCAGCCCCGGTTCAGCCTGGGCGGGCGCCATGCCGTCAAACTAGCGCGCACATAACGACCCACTTAGCCGTTCATTACATCGACTATCGAGGTCGCCCCATGAAAAAATTTCGATTGCCTGGGCTGTTGTTCCTGGCCCAAGCCACCACCGCGCTGGCGAGCGAAACCCCACTCGCAAACGACGACAAAGGCTTCTGGTACGCCCAGACCAGTGTCTACACCCGGCACTTCGCACCCGACCCCGAGCACAACAACAAGCAGGACTTGATCGGCCTGGAACGCAATGAGGCATCGGGGCTGTTGTATGGTGGGGTGACTTTTCGCAACTCGTTCCGCCAGCGCTCGTACTACGCCTATGCGGGCAAGCGCTATGACCTGGCCGAGTATCCGGTGTATGCAAAATTGACCGGCGGGCTGCTTCAGGGCTATCGCGGCGAGTACCGCGACAAGATCCCGTTGAACCGATTCGGTGTGGCGCCGGTGATCATTCCGTCGGTGGGCGCGCATTACGGGCCGGTGGCGGCGGAGTTGGTGTTGCTCGGGTTCAACGCGGCAATGGTGACAACTGGCGTGCGCTTCTGACACGACACTGTCCCCTGTGAGAGCTGACTTGCCTGCTCCTACATTATTCAGCGCAAGGCTTCAGGGCCTTGGGGCGTAGGCGAAGACGTCGGCGCGCATCCGGTGCGCATCCATGCCGGCGCTGACCAGTGCGTCCAGCGTGCCGTAGATCATCGCCGGCGAACCGCTGGCGTAGACGTGCACGCTATTGAGGTCGGCAATGTCTTCGCACACTGCCTCATGCAGCAAACCACAGCGCCCTTCCCAACCACACAGGTCGCTGACGACTTTGTGCAGGAACAGGTTGGGTAATTGCAGCCATTGATCCCAATGCTCGATTTCGTAGAAATCTTCCGGCAGACGCACGCCCCAATACAGATGCACCGGGTGCTTGAAACCTGAAGCGCGGCAATGCTCGATCAGACTGTTCATCTGCGCCATGCCGGTGCCGGCGGCCATCAGTACCAGTGGCCCGTCTGGCAGTTCAGCCAGGTGAGTGTCGCCAAACGGCAGCTCGACGCGCGCCATCTGGTTACGCTGCAACTGTTCGATGAGGCTGCGCGCGCTGGCTTCCCGTGCCAGTACATGCAACTCCAACTCACGCCCGGCATGGGGCGCCGAGGCCAGGGAAAACGCTGACTTCTCGCCGTTGTCCCGCTCGATCATCAGGTATTGCCCGGCGTGATAACGCACCGCCTTGCCAGCCGGGGCGCGCAGGCGCACGCGCCACACATCGCCACCCACTTGCGCACACTCGATCAATTGGCACGACAATTTGCGCAACGGCAACTCTCCCGGCGCCAGAACGCCATCCCACAGCACCACACAATCCTCCAGGGGCTCGGCGATACAGGTGTAGAACTCACCATGATCGCGCACTTCCCCGGCTTGGCGTACCCGGCCCTCCACCAGCAACGCCGCGCAGACATGGCACACGCCATTGCGACAGGCTTGAGGGCACTCATAGCCCAGGCGACGGGCGCCTTCGAGGATTCGCTCGCCAGGAGCCAGCTCCAGCACAGCACCGGAAGGTTGCAGGGTTACACGCATCAATCTATTCCCAATTCTTTCCAGATCGCATCGACCCGCGCAGTGACAGCTTCATCCTTGACGATCACCCGGCCCCACTCACGCGTGGTTTCGCCCGGCCATTTGTGCGTGGCATCCAGGCCCATCTTTGAGCCAAGGCCCGATACCGGCGACGCGAAGTCGAGGTAGTCGATAGGCGTGTTGTCGATCATCACCGTATCGCGCTTGGGGTCCATGCGCGTGGTGATGGCCCAGATCACATCGTTCCAGTCCCGGGCATTGATGTCGTCGTCGGTGACAATAACGAACTTGGTGTACATGAACTGTCGCAAAAACGACCATACGCCGAGCATTACCCGCTTGGCATGCCCCGGATACGACTTCTTCATGGTCACGATGGCCATGCGGTACGAACAGCCCTCGGGCGGCAGGTAGAAGTCGGTGATTTCCGGGAATTGCTTTTGCAGGATCGGCACGAACACTTCGTTGAGCGCCACGCCGAGGATGGCGGGCTCATCGGGCGGACGACCCGTGTAGGTGCTGTGGTAGATCGGCTTGACCCGATGGGTGATGCGCTCGACGGTGAACACCGGGAAGCTGTCGACTTCGTTGTAGTAACCGGTGTGGTCGCCGTAGGGGCCTTCATCGGCCATTTCACCTGGGTGAATCACGCCTTCAAGGATGATTTCGGCGGTGGCCGGCACTTGCAGGTCATTACCGCGGCACTTCACCAGCTCCGTGCGATTACCGCGCAACAAACCGGCGAAAGCGTATTCGGAGAGGCTGTCAGGTACGGGCGTGACCGCGCCGAGGATGGTCGCCGGGTCGGCACCCAGGGCCACGGATACCGGGAACGGCTTGCCGGGATGCTTTTCGCACCACTCACGGAAGTCGAGGGCGCCGCCACGGTGGCTCAGCCAGCGCATGATCACTTTGTTACGGCCAATGACTTGCTGACGGTAGATACCGAGGTTCTGGCGGTCCTTGTTCGGGCCTTTGGTGACGGTCAGGCCCCAGGTGATCAGCGGGCCGACGTCGCCGGGCCAGCAGGTTTGCACCGGGAGCATGGCCAGGTCGACATCGTCGCCCTCAATGACCACTTCCTGGCACACCGCGTCCTTGACCACCTTGGGGGCCATGGCAATGATCTTGCGGAAGATCGGCAGCTTGGACCAGGCGTCCTTCAAGCCCTTGGGCGGCTCGGGCTCCTTGAGAAAAGCCAGCAGCTTGCCGATCTCGCGCAGTTCGCTGACGGACTCGGCGCCCATGCCAAAGGCCACGCGCTCGGGAGTGCCGAACAGGTTGCCCAGCACCGGAATATCGAAGCCGGTCGGGTTTTCGAACAACAGCGCCGGGCCCTTGTTGCGCAAGGTGCGGTCGCAAATCTCAGTCATTTCCAGCACCGGAGAAATCGGCATCTGGATACGTTTCAACTCTCCGCGCTGCTCAAGTTGCTGCACGAAATCCCGAAGATCCTTGAATTTCATTAACCATGCCACCCGTAAAATAGGCGTACATCCTACCTGCTCTGAGGGCGGCTGGCAGCTTAATTGGCCGTCAATCCGCGTGATTGCAACGAACTGAACAACGGCTCCAGGAAGGCTTCGATGTGTCGCGCGCCGACGTCTGAAAGGTGGTTATCGTCGGTATACAGCGCTCGGCCATTGAGTTCGACCCGGCATACACCGTCGGTGCCACACAGCAAAGGTGCAGGGTCCAGCACCGCGACACCGCTGTCGGCCGCCGCCAACTCATCAAACAAGTGCGTGATAAAGGCCTGGCGCTTTACATGCTCGGCCACGGCGAGCCCTTCACCGTCCACGGGGCGGTTCATCATGGCCAGGCGGCTGAGACGGTAAGGTACGATGATTTCCTGCAGCGGCACTTCCTTGACCAGCCAGACCTTGTGCCCGGCAGCGCGCAAGCCCTGGATGCGCTCGCGCAAGCCCTGGGCAAAGCGTTGTTCGGCGACGGCACGCACATACTGGCCGGTGCCGGGGTCTTTGAGCGCATGCTCCTTGTCACCGGACATTTGCCCGTACACATACAGGCTCCAGCGGGCGGCCAACACCACATCGCTGAAAGCCTGCTCGGACATGGCCTTCTCGACGCGACGATTGAAATGCGCGCAGCGGGCAATATTCTCCAGGCCATCGAGGGGAATACAGCCGGCAAAACTGGCTTCGACCAGGCTGATATCGTGGCGATCAGCGCCCTCTTTGAGTGCGGGTATCAGCGCGGTGGCGTGACTGTCGCCCCATACCAGCGCTGAAACAGATTGGCCTTTCGGGCCGAAATGGCAGAACAAGCGTTCATCGGGCGTATCTTTGTCGGCCATGCACGCCAGCAGGTCAGGGCTCCACTTCTTGGCCTGGGCAAAACGCAACGCCTGTTCGGACAAGCGCGAAGGCACGCCGTCAGCTTCGCGTATCGCAAGGCCAGTGAAGCCCAGCCCCAGAATGCCGACCATGGCTGACGCCAGAATCGCCTTACGCGAAGCCAGCAAACGTTTTTCCCGGAACGGCGTTTCCACGAAGCGCCAGGACAGATAGCCCAGCACCAGCGAAAGCAGCATCAGCCCCGCCAGCTCCAGCGCGCTCAAGCCATCCACCGCGGCATAGTTGGCGTACACGAACACCGGCCAGTGCCAGAGGTACCAGGAATAAGAGATCAGCCCGATACCCACCATGATCCGTGTGCCCAACAGGCGAGCGACCCAGGTCTGTTGCTGACCGTTGGCCCAGATCAACCCGACCACACCCAGCACGGGCAACAACGCGGTCGCACCTGGGAACGGCGTTTTCGCGTCGTAGCCCAGCACAGCGATGAGGATCAATGCCAGGGAAGCCAGGCTGACCCCTTGAGCCAAGGCCGGCGAGGCGCGCCATTCACGCTTGGGCTGCACCGCCAGCATTGCACCGGCCAGTAGTTCCCAGGCCCGCAGATGCAACAGGAAGAAGGCTTTCTGCGGCTCATGCTGAACCGCCCAGACGCTCATGCCAAACGACACCAACAGTACCGCGAACAATGCCAGGCGCCAGTGCTTCAACCGACTGGAAAGCAACGTCAGCAGCAATGGGAAGAAAATATAGAACTGCTCTTCTACTGCAAGCGACCAGGTATGCAGCAAGGGCTTGATGTCGGATGAGGCATCAAAGTAGCCATGCTGACGCGAGAACAACAGGTTCGACGTAAAGGTCACCTGATAGTGCGCAGACCGCCCTAACTCCTCATAGTCCTTGGGCGCCAACAGAAACCAACCCACTGCCAGTGTCGCGGCGATCATCACAAACAGGGCCGGCAAGATACGCCGGGCTCGACGAGCCCAGAAGTCGATGAAGCTGAAGCGTCCAGCTTGACGCTCACGCCAGATAATTGACGTGATCAGGAAACCTGAGATGACGAAGAAGACGTCAACGCCAACAAAACCGCCAGTAATGCCAGGGACACCAAAGTGGAACAACACGACTGCAAGGACAGCAATGGCACGCAGGCCATCGATGTCTCTGCGGTAAGCAAGGGTGGTCATAAGAATGTGGTCAGTCTGCGACGAAAGGGATGAGCGAAGTCACGCGTCAATTTTTGTTACTTAACGGATACTTATGCCACAAAAATCGCAGAATCTCGACGCAAAAAAAATGGCGTCCCATTAAGGACGCCATTTTTTTGGACCTGAAACGCTGTATTACTTGCGTTTCATCGACAGGAAGAACTCGTCGTTGGTCTTGGTGGTTTTCAGCTTGTCGATCAGAAACTCGATGGCCGCAACTTCGTCCATCGGGTGCAGCAGCTTGCGCAGGATCCACATACGCTGCAGTTCGTCGTCTGCGGTCAGCAACTCTTCGCGGCGGGTGCCGGAGCGGTTGATGTTGATCGCCGGGAACACACGCTTTTCAGCGATGCGGCGGTCCAAAGGCAGTTCCATGTTGCCGGTACCCTTGAACTCTTCGTAGATCACTTCGTCCATCTTCGAGCCGGTTTCAACCAGCGCGGTGGCGATAATGGTCAGCGAGCCGCCTTCTTCGATGTTCCGCGCAGCGCCGAAGAAACGCTTTGGTTTCTCCAGGGCGTGGGCATCGACACCACCGGTCAGCACCTTGCCGGAGCTCGGGATCACGGTGTTGTAGGCACGGGCCAGACGCGTGATGGAATCGAGCAGGATCACCACGTCTTTCTTGTGCTCGACCAGGCGCTTGGCCTTTTCGATCACCATTTCGGCAACCTGCACGTGGCGGGTTGGCGGCTCATCGAACGTCGAGGCAACCACTTCGCCGCGCACGGTGCGCTGCATTTCGGTCACTTCTTCCGGACGCTCATCGATCAACAGCACGATCAGATGAACTTCAGGGTTGTTACGTGCAATGTTCGCGGCGATGTTCTGCAGCATGATGGTCTTGCCGGCTTTCGGCGGTGCGACGATCAGGCCACGCTGGCCTTTGCCGATCGGAGCGCAGAGATCGATCACACGACCGGTCAAGTCTTCGGTGGAGCCGTTACCGGCTTCCATCTTCATGCGCACGGTCGGGAACAGCGGGGTCAGGTTCTCGAAGAGAATCTTGTTTTTCGCGTTCTCTGGGCGGTCGAAGTTGATCGTGTCGACCTTGAGCAGGGCGAAGTAACGCTCGCCTTCCTTCGGAGGACGGATCTTGCCAACGATGGTGTCACCAGTGCGCAAGTTGAAGCGACGGATCTGGCTCGGCGAGACGTAGATATCGTCTGGGCCGGCGAGATAGGACGCGTCTGCAGAGCGGAGGAAGCCGAAGCCGTCCTGGAGGATCTCCAGCACGCCATCACCGGAGATTTCCTCGCCGCTTTTCGCGTGCTTCTTGAGCAGGGAGAAAATCACGTCCTGCTTGCGCGAACGGGCCATATTTTCTATGCCCATTTCTTCGGCCAATTGGAGCAGGTCGGTAATCGGCTTTTGCTTGAGTTCAGTCAGATTCATATAGGAATGACGTAATCATTTATGGAGGGGGGAAATTAAGCTTTTGGCTTAATGAGGCCGCGCCGCAGAGAAGGCGACAGGATCGCGTACTAATCGAAAAGGAATGCGTCGGCGACGGCTTGCAGGGGGCAGTGGAGAAACCACTGCGGGGCCGAATGTACCACCTGGATTTCGGAGCGTCTAGCCCTGCTTTACGAAAAAGCCCCGCTATTTGCGGGGCTTTTTTGACGACGCTTAGATGTTCGCGTCGAGGAAAGCTTGCAACTGGGACTTCGACAGCGCGCCCACTTTAGTCGCTTCAACATTGCCGTTCTTGAACAGCATCAGCGTAGGAATACCACGTACGCCATGCTTGGCCGGAGTTTCCTGGTTGTCGTCGATGTTCAGCTTGGCAACGGTCAGCTTGCCTTCGTAGGTGGTTGCAATGTCGTCCAGGACCGGAGCGATCATTTTGCAAGGGCCGCACCATTCAGCCCAGTAGTCAACCAGCACCGGGCCGGCAGCCTTGAGTACTTCGGCCTCAAAGGTCGCGTCGGTGACGTGCTTGATAAGATCGTTGCTCATGGATGTCTCCGGATTGTAAGCAAAAAAAACGTTGCCCATCATAGCCGCCCTTCCCCTGTTCAGGAAGCCGCGTCTGATTGAGTCTTGCTATGAAGTTGAATGAGTGTGGGTATGACCCCACTCACGACGTAACGGGCGTCACGAACGCAATGCCCGTGCGCAACGCAGCATTACGTATATGTTCCTGCATGGTTTTCTGCGCCGTCGTACTGTTGCGGCGGGCCAGGGCACGCAGGATCCTGCGATGTTCCTGCCAGGTTTCCATGGCCCGCTCCGGCCGGATGAACGGTAGTTTCTGACTCTCCAAAAACACCTCGGCACTGGCACTGAGGATACTCACCATTGCCTGGTTACCGCTGGCCAGCAGAATGCACTGGTGAAATTCGAAGTCCAGGCGTGCGGCCGCTTCGAAGTCACGCGCCTTGAGCACTCTGTGCATGGCTTCGACATTATCCTCCAGGCTGTCCAGCGCCTCGATGGTCAGTGCCATTGCTGCCAACCCCGCCGCAAACCCCTCCAATGCGTAGCGCAGCTGGAAGATATCCGGCGGCGTAGCCTGCGCCGCGAAGGGCCAGGCAAACCCGGGCGCTTCTTGCACGTCCTGCACGAACACGCCCTTGCCCGGCTGCACACTGACCACGCCCAAGGCGCTAAGCGATGACAGCGCCTCACGCAACGAAGCCCGGCTCACCCCCAATTGCAGGGCCAGGTCGCGCTGGGACGGTAACGCATCGCCCGGCCCGAAGCCTTGCTCCTTGATGAGTTTGCGGATGGCCTGCAAGGCCGCTTCCGGTACGGCTTGGGCAATGGAATTCATAAAAAGCACAGGTTCCCGATAGCTGCGTGACCCGTTGTAAAACTATTTATGGCCGGCTGCAAGCCACGCCCCAAAGGGGCTCGCAGCTTTTTGTCAGCGCTCGAAAAGGGTGCGAAAACCCTGGCAACTGTTCAGACCAGTAAGACCTGTGCATCTCAATAAACATCAGCCTTGCAGACGATCCGAACGGTGCTGGCATGGGCTGTGCACTGGGCAAACTCAGAAAATTCCTTCGCCTTTTTCGGAGAGTTGCCATGACCAAGCGCTACAGCGCCCTGCTCACTGCCCTGTTTGCCAGCCTGATGCTGAGCCAGGCACCCGCCCAGGCGAATGGTCTGGATGACATCGTCGCTCGTGGCACGCTGAAGGTTGCCGTCCCCCAGGACTTTCCGCCGTTTGGCTCGGTCGGCCCTGACATGCAACCCCGTGGCCTGGACATCGACACCGCCAAGCTGCTGGCCGACCAACTCAAGGTCAAGCTGGAACTGACCCCGGTGAACAGCACCAACCGCATCCCGTTTCTCACCACCGGCAAGGTCGATCTGGTGATTTCCAGCCTGGGCAAGAACCCCGAGCGCGCAAAGGTCATCGACTTCTCCAGCGCCTACGCGCCGTTCTACCTCGCCGTGTTTGGACCGCCTGACGCCGCCATCGCCAGCCTCGACGACCTCAAGGGCAAGACCATCAGCGTGACCCGTGGCGCCATCGAGGACATCGAGCTGACAGCGGTAGCGCCCAAGGAAGCCACGATCAAGCGCTTTGAAGACAACAATTCCACCATCGCCGCCTACCTGGCCGGCCAGGTCGACCTGATCGCCAGCGGCAACGTGGTCATGGTGGCCATCAGCGAACGCAACCCCAAACGCGTACCCGCGCTGAAGGTGAAGCTCAAGGACTCGCCGGTGTACGTGGGCGTGAACAAGAACGAGCCGGCGCTGTTGGAAAAGGTCAACCAGATCCTGGTCGCAGCCAAGGCTGACGGTAGCCTGGAGAAAAACGCCATGCAGTGGCTCAAAGAACCGCTGCCTGCCGACCTCTGACGCGGAGCTCAACGATGGCCTATCAATTCGACTTTGTGCCGGTGCTGGCCAATACCGACCTGCTCCTGCGTGGCGCGCTGTTCACCCTTGAGCTGACGGCCATTGGCGCCCTCCTCGGCGTGGCACTGGGCACTGTCGGCGCCGTGGTACGGGCGTGGAAGATCCAGCCGTTTGCATGGCTCTTTGGTGTGTATGTCGAGTTGATCCGCAACACGCCGTTCCTGGTGCAACTGTTCTTCATCTTCTTCGGACTGCCGTCCCTGGGATTGAAAATCACCGAATGGCAAGCCGCCGTGCTGGCGATGGTAATCAACCTGGGGGCGTACTCCACCGAGATCATACGTGCGGGTATCCAGGCCATCCCACGGGGGCAACTGGAAGCGGCCGCGGCGCTGGCAATGACGCGCTTCGAGGCGTTCCGCCATGTGGTGTTGCTACCAGCCCTGGGCAAGGTGTGGCCAGCCCTGAGCAGCCAGATCATCATCGTGATGCTCGGCTCGGCGGTGTGTTCGCAGATCGCGACTGAAGAGCTGAGCTTTGCCGCCAACTTTATCCAGTCACGTAATTTCCGTGCCTTTGAAACCTATGCCCTGACCACGCTGGTGTACCTGTGCATGGCGCTGATGATTCGCCAGTTGCTCAACTGGATCGGCCGACGGTTTGTCATGAGGAACAGCCGATGAGTGATTTTTCGTTTTGGGACATCGTGCGCAACCTGCTTACCGGCCTGCAATGGACGCTGCTGCTGTCATTGGTGGCGTTTGTGGGCGGCAGTCTGATCGGCTTGCTGGTGATGACCCTGCGCATCAGCCGCAAAGCGTTCCCACGCAACATTGCCCGCGCCTATATCGAACTGTTCCAAGGCACGCCACTGCTGATGCAGCTGTTCCTGGTGTTTTTCGGCGTTGCCCTGCTCGGCGTGGACATATCGCCCTGGCTGGCAGCGGCGATTGCGTTGACCCTGTTTACCAGCGCTTACCTGGCTGAAATATGGCGCGGCTGCGTCGACTCCATTGCCCACGGCCAATGGGAAGCCTCGGCCAGCCTGGCCCTCAACCCGCTTGAACAACTGCGCTACGTGATCTTGCCCCAGGCGCTACGTATTGCTGTCGCGCCGACAGTGGGTTTCTCGGTGCAGGTGGTCAAAGGCACCGCCGTGACCTCGATCATCGGCTTCACCGAACTGACCAAGACGGGCGGCATGCTCGCCAACGCCACCTTCGAACCCTTCATGGTCTATGGCCTGGTGGCCCTCGGTTACTTCCTGCTTTGCTACCCCTTGTCCCTCAGTGCGCGCTACCTGGAAAGGAGACTGCATGCCTCTGCTTAGAATTTCTGCCCTGCATAAGTATTACGGCGATCACCACGTGCTCAAGGGCATCGACCTGACGGTGGACGAAGGCCAGGTGGTGGCAATCATCGGCCGCAGCGGCTCGGGCAAGTCCACCTTGCTGCGCACCCTCAATGGTCTGGAGTCGATCAACGACGGCGTCATCGAAGTCGATGGTGAGTACCTCGACGCGGCCCGCGCCGACCTGCGCAGCCTGCGGCAGAAGGTCGGCATGGTGTTCCAGCAATTCAATCTGTTCCCGCACCTGACCGTGGGCGAGAACGTGATGCTGGCGCCGCAAGTGGTGCAGAAAGTGCCAAAGGCCAAAGCGGTGCAGTTGGCAAAGCAGATGCTGGATCGGGTAGGCCTGGGCGAGAAGTTCGACGCTTTCCCTGATCGACTGTCCGGTGGCCAGCAACAGCGAGTCGCCATTGCCCGCGCACTGGCCATGTCACCCAAAGTGCTGCTGTGCGATGAAATCACATCGGCCCTGGACCCGGAGCTGGTCAATGAAGTACTCAGCGTGGTGCGCCAGTTGGCTAAAGACGGCATGACCCTGATCATGGTGACCCACGAAATGCGTTTTGCCCGGGAGGTTGGGGATAAGTTGGTGTTCATGCACCAGGGAAAGGTGCATGAAGTGGGCGATCCGAAAGTGCTGTTTGCACATCCGCAATCTGCCGAGCTGGCAAACTTCATCGGCAGCCATGGATCACCTGCCTGAGGACTCAGCCACCGGACACCAGCTCGAAACGCCCATTGCCCTCGTATGTGGTTTTATTGCCAACAGCAGTGGCTGTGCTCGATAGCCAGGTGTCTACTTGCACCTGCGCCGAAAAAGCGTGGCCTCTGGCAGGGACTCCGCCGACCAGCACTACCAGAGATTGGCCTGGGCGTAGCTGGGCGTCCCGTTCGGTAGGGTTGTGCCATTGCGCTAACTCGATGGGTTTACCGTCGAGTTGAGGATGCTGAAGCGTCAGGTTGAAAAAACCCTGGCGTCCAAACCTGTAGCCAGTCTCATTGGCCGGCACGCCTTGAAAACGTAGCGCAATCACCGCAGCCTCCACGCAGATCACGTTCAGACGTACCATACGCTTTCCCAGCGAAGCACCCCGATTTTCGAGCTGTTCGCCTGGGCGAAGCAGGCCGTAATCGATGATGGGCTGGCTCAGGGACAGGCGGCAGTTCGCAGCACTTGCCGGCGCTGCCAGTAAAAGGCAGCTCAACAACAGCCCCAAGCCTTTGAGGCACCCGATACGCCACTCGTTCATGCGGGCCATCTCACCGACAGACCGCCGAAGCGGTTTCGTAGAATTTGCCATTATAGGTTTGCTCCGGAAGGTCGAGTTGCAGCGCGCAGGACACTGTGCTGGAAGAGACTTTAAGGGCCTGGGGCGCGTCGACGTTGCTGAGAAAAATCATCCCATCCCCAACCACCGTGGTCAGCAATGCATTTTCTGGCCCCAGCACGGCAGCGCCCTGAGGCAATGGTTTGCCGTGTATATCCGTAGCGCGCAGCAGTACCCGGCGTACGTTGATTACTTCGAAATCGACCCTGTTGAAGGACCCACGGCCCGCTTCCAGGACCTTGGTACCGTTCTTGATATCCATCTGGCGAGGTAGGCTTTTGCCTTCCAGTTCCAACACGCTCGATTGATAAGCCGGCAAACTGGCGATCACAGCCTTGCCCCACGGGTCGGTCCAAACCGGCCCTTGAGGTGTGGTAAGACGAGCACCGGCAACCTCGCCCACCGAGACCACGCCAAACGTGTCCTCAACCCGATACGGCGACAATGTGAAACCTTCAGAATGGGCGACCACCGCCCCTTGCAATTGCCCGGAGTAACTGGTGCTGGACGAGTCACGATTCAGCCCCAGCCCCACTTGCGCGTAACGAGAAGACGCGTTGAGCGTGCCGCCCAGGGTGTGCTCACGATGCCCTGCGAAGTCTCTGTCGCTGCGTATCTGGTAGTTCAGCGTCTCGTCGACACGCTCATCATAGGCAGTGCCGATACTGGAGCGCTCTCCCTGACGTCGAGCGAATGCGCTGAGGCTCCGATCACGGCCCAAGGGAACACTGACCTGCAGTCGAATACCCAATCCGTCATCGTTCCGGTCATCGGCACTGTTGGACTGGCCAATCTGAGAGTCCACGGTCACACCGACGCTGGCATATCTGAAGCTCTTGTTCCACGTGCCGTAGATATTCTGGGTAATCCGGCTCTTGAAATCGGCCCCCCGGTTATAACCGATTGAGAAGCCACCCAACTGAGGGTCCGCCCAACTGAATCCTACGGTGTACTGGTTCTTGAATCGCGAACCATCCACATCGTTTACATGAGGCGTCACTGTATCGATGACGTCACGATAGCCCGGTGTCTGCGCAGTGGCACTCAAGGACATCTGTACATTCGCAGGCAGGCCGACGCTCACAGACACACTGTTGCGCGCGCCTTGTACGTTTGTTGAATGATCCCGGGACAAGTTGTTACGCACCCCCAGGGAAAAGCGCTGGGAAAAGCTGCTGTCCAGGGCAAGCCCCACCGCATTGTAGCTATCGGTATCTTGTACCCCTGCGCTGACCGCGCTGTCCTTGCCCACAGCCCACGTACCACTGGCCATGGCCAGCAGGGGCTCTTTGGCCCCTCTCCCCTCCACCTCGCGGATCTTGCCCAAAGAAGCTGTATATCCAGACTTCACGGGGACCACTGCGCGGAACGTAGCAGCCGGCACGATAAAACTGCGCTGCCCGCCCTGGGTCTCTATCACCGTGACCTGAAGGTCGCTGGTGCCGTTGAGCAAGGGCAGATTGGTCAGCGTAAAAGGCCCCTCAGGAACGACCGTGGTATAGATCAACGCGCCGGATTGCCGTACTTCCACCCGTGATTGGCTCAGGGCTCGCCCCTCGACTACCACGCCATTGTGACTGCCACCACTTTCAATACCATCGGGGAAAATCTGCGCGCCCGTCAGTTGTACTCCCCCAAACACCGGGTTATTGCTCGATATCTGACCGACCTGGAAGGTCGAAGCCAAAGGCAAGAAATCCCGTTGTGCATAGGCGAAAAGGTGTTCGGCCGTTGTGCGGCGATCGTTGGAAATATAAAGCTGGCGGCTACGGGCAATCCAATCGCCAAAATTGAAGCCCACCTCTGTGGAGGCTGAAAGATACCGATAGGTATCCGCCCTGGAATGACTGTTGATTGCCTGGACGTCGTAATTGAGTAGCGCTGCCGTGCCTCCGCGCGCATAGCTGCCGGAGTCTCGCTGAACGTCTCGCAGCGCTTGCGTAGGCACCACCAACGACACCTCTTCGTTGCCAGGACGCAATGTCGTTACTGTCTCAGGGTATTCGGCTTTGAAGTCATGACAGGCTTGCTCGGGGGGGACACTTTTGTCGATCACCGAGGAAGGTACCCGCAAGCTGCCACGATCAAGCAAACTACGGGTAAAACATAGCTCGCCTTCTTTATCGAACCGAGCATCCGTCAAGCCTATCCGCTCACCGTTGACGTGCAGGTCCACGACCCTCACACCCTCACTGAAACGTGGCGCATGACGAAAATAGTGGGCAACCGAAGGGCTGATACCCCGCGCCTGCAGCGTTTCCAAGTCGAACCCGGAAATGCTCGATACACGGGCGGCAGAAGCATCCGTGACCACCACCGCCATCATTGCCATGCACACCGACAGGCTCAGCCCGCTTCGCCTGAAAAGCGCCTCACGCTTTTGTACATGATTCAAGTCGTCGGGAACTGCACCGAAACTGCCATTGGTTGTGTTCATGAACGGTCACGGCGCATTCGTGATGAGCAGCGCATCGTAGCTATCGACAGCGAAGCCGTAGACGGTCGCGGGTTCAAGGGTGACCGAGGTCGCACCGGGTACAGGCTTGTCCAAGGCCACCTGCAATACTTCGCCAGGCAGCACGTAGGTACGAGCAAGGCTGGCCGTCACTCGTTGCGGATTAAGACGGACGTCTGCCGCCAAGCGAACTACGTAGGGGCTGTCGTTGCGCACACTCAAGACGTTGGCCTGAAGATGCCAGGTCAGTAGCTCCCAAGGCGCATCGTTCTTTGGCAAGCCTTTGGGATGCAGGATCAGCGGAAGGTTCTGCCGAAGGCTGATACCAATGGTCGCACCAGAACCAGGTTGTGCCTGAGGAATTCCTTCGAAGGACACACGCTTCAGGCGCTGGGTCTTGAGTGGTTCGGTGCCTATTGAAAGAAACCGCACCATCTGACGCTCTCCTGCATCCACACGTGTGACCGGTGGGGTGACAACAATCAGTTGCTCGGTATCTTCCGGGACATCCTCAATAACCGAGTGCAGCAGTGCCGGACTGCTATCCGTGTTGGTGACGTTAATGCTGACTTCACCTTCTGCCTCATGTAGCACAATGA
>NZ_BCBO01000007.1:0-13310 GCF_001320835.1 Pseudomonas sp. NBRC 111138
CTGACTTCACCTTCTGCCTCATGTAGCACAATGACGGTGGTATCAGGACGCATACCGTCGGCGAACAGCACCGCCGGCAAGAAAAAACCTATTAACAAGCATGATTTAAGAAATCTTTTAACCATCACTTCACTACCCACTTGTGCGCACAGGCTTTGCGAAAGAAATATTGGCCGACACAAAGCCCGCTTAATAAAGCGTGGCTCTGCTCGGCCCCTTTCCGAACCTAGTTATAGATAGCGCAGCTCTAAAGTAGCCTGACCGTCCAGATTAATCTGATTACTCATATTTAACTCTGATGTTTTATTGATAACAGGCAACACTTCAATTTGGCCTGCCACCGTATTAAGCTTGATAGGTGCGTAGACATTTCCTGCCCGCCAAGCCGTAAGGTTGGAGGTATGGCCGACGGCTTGGGTGCTATTCGTATGCCAATATCCGCCATTATTCTCGGAACCAACAATCCCCACCGCTACACCGTCCGCCACAGAATTACGTAAGTGGATCAGATACCCACCAATCTTTTGCCCTTGGGACGTAGCACCCAATCCGAAGTTATAAATATCTTTATAATTACTGCCAAAAAGACTGAGCATCATGCCGGGAATTCGAGAGCTTGCACGATTGTCCGACGCCCTGATCGCCACCGTTGTCTTGACATTGCTGGCACACTTGATCGAATAAGGCGTTGTCTTTTTAGCCAACTGTGTATAACGCGTCGGGCTCAGGGAATTCGGGTCAATCCTTCCGTAGTCAAAAACCGAATTGGTTATCGTGAAACTGCAGCTGACGGGGGCAATCGTTCCTTTCACACTCAGGTCAGCAGCTTGAGCATGAAAACCAAGGGACGCCAAGCACGCGACACTCATTACAAACATCGTCTTATTCATTTTTAGCACTCTCAACATAACGATAAATATCAGATCAAACCCGATGACAATTAGGCCTGCGCTATCACCCACACACCGATGCGAATTATCTGATCAAGGAAGTACGAATAGGAGCCTAGAGGTAACGAAGCTCCAAGGTTGCGTGACCGTCCAACTCAATTTTACTGCCCACATCGAGCGCGGACTTTTTATTAATAAAGGTGATAATCTGAATATTCCCCGATACCGAATTAACCTTAAGTGGTGTTTGCGCTCCTGAACCACCCCACCAGGCAATGACATCGCCGCCTTGACCCAACGCGTTACTTCGATAGTTCGTCCATGTATTGCCATTGTCTGCGGAAGTCACTGTACGGACGGTTCGCCCATCAGCAATAGAGTTTTGAACATGTACGGCATAACCCCCTATTTTTTGTCCTTTGGACGACAAACCCAATCCATAGTTGTAGTTATCAGTGTAGCCCTGGTCTATTGAGCTAACGATACCTGGCACTTTGCTGGATGAACGATTATCCACTGCCTTGAGCCCAACCGCAGTAAGTGCACTTCCCTCGCATTTAACAGCGAACGGCGTAGACTTCGCCGTCAAACGCGTATACTGAGTTTCGCTTAGGCTCGACGGCCGGATATCACCATAATCGAAAACGGCATTAGTCATTGTAAAACTGCAACTGGCAGGAACAATGGCCCCCTTTACGCGCAACTCTGAGGCCTGAGCACTCAGACTAGCCACCGAAAGCACCATACCTGCCACCAAAACAAACTTTACTTTCATGATCTTACATCCTGCATAGACATAGAAATGGATTCGCTAGCAAAAAACCGATATCGCTCATCACTAAAACTGCCGACACAACAACTATCGGAAATAACACAGCTCTAGCGCAGGCTGCTTGCCATCGAACTCATAGTGTTAAACTGCAACGGGCGGGGCCATTAATACCCTTCACTCGTAGATTGGCTGCTTCGACGCTTAAATCTACAGCAGCCAGAAGCAGTCCCGCCGGCACTGACACTTTGCTCTTCATCTGAGCACCTTAATTTCCTGAATATGTAAAAACAGCACCTATAGTCAGCGATGTGAGGTGTTCACTTGTTTAACCCCACACGCATAACTACCCCCTTGTACAAGCCCTGAGCGACAAATAATTACCGCCACGGCTTAATTGCCGACCGGCAGTATCGGCGCCACACATAAATAATTAAGCCGGAAAAATACCTCAATCAACGTAAGACAGCTCTGCGAAAACGGCTCACATTTAGATTGTTTACTGTAGGAGCAAACACAAAAAACCAAGACAAATATGCATACACATGTAGGACTAAGTTGACCATCCAGAAATTACGCACACTGCAAGTTATTAACTACAGCGACTCCTGACCCAATAACACAGCTATCGCAACCACCTCCTACAAGCGGCATTCACAATTTCTGATGAGTGATTGGGGAAAATTCCTCTGGCACTACGCGTTGGCGCCAGCCGTCGATCGTGGCACGATGGCAAGGTTATCGACCGAGACCCCCAAACCATGCCGCAATCCCAAGCCAAGAATCTGTCCTTGATCGCCGCCATCGACCTGGGCTCCAACAGCTTTCATATGGTCGTGGCCAAGGCCCAGAACGGCGAGATCCGCATCCTTGAGCGGCTCGGCGAGAAGGTGCAACTGGCCGCCGGGATCGACGACGAGCGCAAGCTCAATGAAGAATCCATGCAGCGCGGACTCGATTGCCTCAAGCGTTTCGCGCAACTGATCAACGGCATGCCCCCTGGCGCGGTGCGTATCGTTGGCACCAACGCCTTGCGCGAAGCGCGCAACCGCAACGAATTCATCCATCGCGCCGAGGAAATCCTCGGGCACCCGGTGGAAGTCATCTCGGGCCGTGAAGAGGCACGCCTGATCTACCTCGGCGTGTCCCACACCCTGGCCGACACGCCCGGCAAACGCCTGGTGGCAGACATTGGCGGTGGCAGCACCGAGTTCATTATCGGCCAGCGTTTCGAACCGCTACTGCGTGAAAGCCTGCAGATGGGGTGTGTGAGTTTCACCCAGCGTTATTTCAAGGATGGCAAGATCACCCCGGCGCGTTATGCCCAGGCCTACACCGCAGCGCGCCTGGAAATCATGAGCATCGAACATGCCTTGCACCGCCTGACCTGGGATGAAGCCATCGGCTCGTCCGGCACCATCCGTGCCATTGGCCTGGCCTTGAAGGCCGGTGGCCATGGCACCGGTGAGGTGAACGCCGAAGGCCTGGCGTGGCTCAAGCGCAAGCTGTTCAAGCTGGGGGATGCAGAGAAAATCGACTTCGACGGCATCAAGCCCGACCGTCGCGCCATTTTCCCTGCGGGCCTGGCGATTCTCGAAGCCATCTTTGACGCCCTCGAACTGCAACGCATGGACCACTGTGACGGCGCCCTGCGCGAAGGTGTGCTCTACGACCTGCTGGGCCGGCACCACCATGAAGACGTGCGAGAGCGCACCCTCAGCTCGCTGATGGAGCGTTACCACGTCGACCTGGAGCAAGCCGCCCGCGTCGAGCGCAAAGCCTTGCACGCCTTCGACCAGGTGGCCGAGGACTGGGACCTGGAAGACGGCGTCTGGCGCGAGTTACTCGGCTGGGCAGCCAAGGTGCATGAGGTCGGCCTGGACATCGCCCACTACCATTATCACAAGCACGGCGCGTACCTGATCGAACACTCGGACCTGGCCGGTTTCTCGCGGGAAGACCAACAGATGCTCGCCCTGCTGGTACGCGGCCATCGTCGCAATATTCCCAAGGACAAGTTTGCCGAGTTCGGTAAAGACGGCATCAAGCTGATCCGCCTGTGTGCGCTGCTGCGCTTTGCAATCCTGTTCCACCACATCCGCGGCACCCAGGAAATGCCCCAGGTCAAACTGCACGCCGATGGCGATAGCCTGGAAGTGATGTTCCCCAAAGGCTGGCTGGATGAAAACCAGCTGACCCAGGCGGACTTCGCCCAGGAAGCGGAATGGCTGACGCGGGTAGGGTTCAGCCTGAACCTGCGCTAAGCAAATCTAAAAGCATTCTGCAGAACAAATGTGGGAGCGGGCTTGCTCGCGAATGCAGTGGATCAGTCACCAGATGCATTGACTGACACACCGCATTCGCGAGCAAGCCCGCTCCCACATGGAATTGCGTATGCCTGGGCTAGTTCACCGTCAGAATCGGGCTACCCAACTTCTCCAGCAACGTCGCCTGCGCGCTGCGCGGGTTCTGGTTGCCGGTCGGCGTGTTACGCACGTAGCGCCCATCCGACTGCAGGCTCCAGCTATGGGTGTTGTCGGTCAGGTAGCTTTCCAGCTCCTTCTTGACCCGCATGATCAGCTTCTTGCCTTCTACCGGGAAGCAGGTCTCCACACGCTTGTCGAGGTTGCGTTCCATCCAGTCGGCGCTGGAGAGGAACATCTGCTCTTCGCCGCCGTTGAGGAAGTAGAACACGCGTGTGTGCTCCAGGAAGCGGCCGATGATCGAGCGCACGTGGATGTTATGCGACACGCCCACAATGCCGGGGCGCAGGCAGCACATGCCACGCACCACCAGGTCGATGCGCACACCGGACTGGCTGGCCTTGTACAGCGCGCGGATGATCTTAGGATCGGTCAGCGAGTTGAACTTGGCGATGATGTGCGCCGGTTTACCGTCGAGAGCGAACTGGGTCTCGCGGGCAATCATGTCGAGCATGCCCTTCTTGAGGGTGAACGGCGCGTGCAGCAGCTTCTTCATGCGCAAGGTCTTGCCCATGCCGATCAACTGGCTGAACAACTTGCCGACGTCTTCACACAGCGCGTCATCGGATGTCAGCAGGCTGTAGTCGGTGTAGAGCTTCGCGTTGCCGGCGTGGTAGTTGCCGGTACCCAAGTGGGCGTAACGCACAATTTCACCGGCCTCACGGCGCAGAATCAACATCATCTTGGCGTGGGTCTTGAAGCCGACCACGCCGTAGATCACCACCGCACCGGCCGCTTGCAGGCGGCTGGCCAGTTGCAGGTTGGACTCCTCGTCAAAGCGCGCCCGCAACTCGATCACCGCGGTGACTTCCTTGCCGTTACGCGCAGCATCCACCAACGCATCGACGATTTCCGAGTTGGCACCGCTGCGGTACAGGGTCTGGCGCACGGCCAGGACGTGCGGGTCCTTGGCAGCCTGGCGCAGCAGGTCGACCACCGGGGTGAACGACTCGAAGGGGTGCAGCAGCAGGATGTCCTGCTTGCTCACCACGCTGAAGATGTTCTCGCTGTTTTGCAAAAGTTTCGGGATCTGCGGAGTGAACGGCTTGTATTGCAGCTCCGGGTGACTGTCCAAGCCGGTGATGCTGAACAGGCGCGTCAGGTTTACAGGGCCGTTGACCTGGTACAGCTCCGACTCGGCCAGGTTGAACTGCTTGAGCAGGTAGTCCGACAAATGTTTCGGGCAGGTGTCCGCCACTTCCAGGCGCACCGCATCGCCATAGCGCCGCGAGAACAGTTCGCCGCGCAGGGCACGGGCCAAGTCTTCAACGTCTTCGGAGTCCAACGCCAGGTCGGCGTTACGAGTCAGGCGGAACTGGTAGCAGCCCTTGACCTTCATGCCCTGGAACAGGTCATCGGCGTGCGCGTGGATCATCGACGACAGGAATACATAGTTGTCGCCAGCGCCCCCTACCTCTTCCGGTACCTTGATGATCCGAGGCAACAGACGCGGCGCTGGAATGATCGCCAGGCCCGAATCGCGGCCGAAAGCGTCGATACCTTCGAGTTCGACGATGAAGTTGAGGCTCTTGTTCACCAGCAAGGGGAACGGGTGCGTCGGGTCGAGGCCGATAGGCGTGATGATCGGCGAAATTTCGTCCCGGAAGTAACGGCGCACCCAGGTCTTGATCTTGGCGGTCCAGTGACGACGACGAATGAAGCGGACCTGATGCTTTTCCAGCTCCGGCAGCAGGATGTCGTTGAGGATCGCGTACTGGCGGTCCACATGGCCGTGCACCAGCTCACTGATACGCGCCAGGGCCTGGTGCGGTTGCAGGCCGTCGGCACCGGCTTGCTCACGGGCGAAGGTGATCTGCTTCTTGAGGCCGGCAACACGGATCTCGAAGAACTCGTCCAGGTTGCTGGAGAAAATCAGCAGGAATTTCAGCCGTTCCAGCAAGGGGTAGGACTCATCCAGCGCCTGCTCGAGCACGCGGATGTTGAATTGCAGTTGTGACAACTCGCGGTGGATGTACAGGCTGCTGTCATCCAGGTTGGTGACCACTGGCACTGGCGCCGGCGCAGGCGCTTCGGCCACCACCGCAGGCGGTGCAGGCTCCAGCTCCGGCGGGGTCTGGGCGACTTGTTCAACCACCGGGTGAGCGTCTTTTACGGCAACTTCTGAGAGTCCTTCGGTATTCATCGAGTGTTCCTGTGAGGGCTATTGTTGCTCTCTAAGCAATTGGGCGGCGCGGGCGGCGAAGTAGGTCAGAATGCCATCAGCGCCGGCACGTTTAAAGGCAGTCAGGGATTCGAGGATCACCCCTTCACTCAACCAACCATTCTGGATCGCCGCCATGTGCATGGCGTATTCACCGCTGACCTGATAGACAAAGGTCGGCACCTTGAATTCCTCTTTGACCCGGTAAAGAATGTCCAGGTAAGGCATCCCCGGCTTGACCATCACCATATCGGCGCCTTCGGCCAGGTCGGTGGCCACTTCGTGCAGGGCTTCCTGGCTATTGGCCGGGTCCATCTGGTACGAGGCCTTGTTGGCCTTGCCCAGGTTCAGCGCCGAGCCTACCGCATCGCGGAATGGGCCGTAGTAGGCGCTGGCGTATTTGGCCGAGTAGGCCATGATCCGCACATTGACGTGACCGGCCAGCTCAAGGGCTTCGCGAATCGCCTGGATGCGTCCGTCCATCATGTCCGACGGTGCAACCACCTGGGCGCCCGCAGCCGCGTGGGACAACGCCTGCTTGACCAGTGCATCGACGGTGATGTCGTTCTGAACATAACCGTCTTCGTCAAGAATGCCATCCTGGCCGTGGGTGGTGAAAGGGTCCAGGGCCACGTCGGTGATCACGCCCAGCTCCGGGAAACGCTCGCGCAGGGCACGGGTGGCACGCTGGGCAATCCCCTGGGGGTTCCAGGCTTCGGCGGCGTCCAGGGTCTTGAGTTCGGCCGGGGTCACCGGGAACAGCGCCAGCGCCGGGATGCCCAATTCGACCCACTTCGCCGCCTCTTCAAGCAACAGGTCAATGGTCAGACGCTCCACACCCGGCATCGACGCCACCGCTTCCCGGCGATTTTCACCGTCGAGCACGAAAACCGGCAGGATCAGATCATTCGTGGTCAGTACATTTTCACGTACCAGGCGACGAGAAAAATCATCACGACGATTGCGACGCAGACGGGTGGCGGGGAACAGGCGATTGGCAGGGGTAAAGCTCACGACAGACTCCTGAGCCCGTGTTTACGGGCGAGCGTTGCAGTTATAAGCGGCCATTATGACGAATGAATGACAGTTGTGCTTATCGACACGACCTGTAGTCCCATTCGTCATTTGCGTAGGAATTGTTCACTTCGTGACACATCTCGATACTTTCATGAATCTTCGTGAAGGCGTAGGCTGCGCGTTCATTTCGCCAGCACCCTAGACCATGCTTCAACAATTTCTGCATGACTTCGGCTACTTTGCCCTCTTTCTCGGCACGTTCTTCGAAGGCGAGACCATCCTTGTACTCGCAGGCTTCCTGGCGTTCCGTGGCTACATGGATATCAACCTGGTGGTGGTCGTTGCCTTTTTTGGCAGCTACGCCGGCGACCAGCTCTGGTACTACATGGGGCGCAAGCACGGCCGCAAGTTGCTGGCGCGCAAGCCGCGCTGGCAACTGATGGGCGACAAGGCACTGGAACATATCCGCAAGCATCCGGATATCTGGGTATTGAGTTTCCGCTTCGTATACGGGTTGCGCACGGTGATGCCCGTGGCGATTGGCCTGTCCGGCTACCCACCGTTGCGCTACCTGGTTCTGAACGGTATTGGCGCGGCGATCTGGGCCGCGGCACTGGGGGCGGCAGCCTATCACTTCGGCGCAGTGCTGGAAGGAATGCTCGGCAGCGTCAAGAAATACGAGTTGTGGGTATTGGCCGCCTTGCTGGTGCTGGGCTTTGGCCTGTGGCTGCGCCGTCGCTTCAAGAATGCCCGCATCGCCCGCCAAGCCTGTGCCGAGGCCAAGGCTCGGCTGGCTAACGAGCCAGCCTCGGTCGAAACGCCTAAGACACCAACCGAGTAAGCCGGCTTCTGCAACAGTAGAGGCCGATGATGCTGAGCAGGCTGTAGCTCGCCAGGCCCAGCCAGCCCAGGTTGCTGGCGGGCCACAACCCCACCAGCGGCGCCAGCCATACCAAGGGAACATTCAGCGCCAGGCGCGCCAGCTCGGCCTTCAGCGCCCATGGGCGATTCTCCAGCGCCACGCCCAGGGTAAACAACCCCAGCGCCATCGTGCCCCAGCCAAGGACCAGCGCCGTGGAGGGCAAGCCCTCACCGAAATTCATCAGATAACTGCCAAACCCTACATAGGCCGCAAACTGCAAGGCGATGTAGACCTGTTGGCGCACATCCAGCGGCACCTCGAATTTGCGGAACTGACTCAGGTCCGGCTTGGCCATCGGGTACTTGGCCTTGACGTCCGCCGGGCGCCAGCCGGTGCGCATGAACCAGATACGCAGCTTGTCCCACCAACGCTCAGTACGCCGGGCGTCACTCCAGAGTTGCGCATAAAACTGCAGGTTGGCCCACAGCGGGTTCCAGCTGGCCAAGGGTGTGGTCACACCGAAAATCACCGGTTCGTTATCGTCTTCCTCCTGGAAGGTACCGAACAGTCGGTCCCAAATAATGAACACCCCGCCGTAGTTGCGATCCATGTAGAGAGCGTTCTGCGCATGGTGGGCCCGATGATTGGACGGTGTGACGAAAAACCATTCGAACCAGCCAAGCTTGGGAACATGGCGTGTATGGACCCAGAATTGATACAGCAGGTTGAGCGACGCCACGCTGATAAACACCACCAGTGGCACACCAACCACCGCCAGGGGCAAGTAGAAGATCCAGCTCAGCAGGAAACCGGTGCTGGTCTGGCGCAGAGCGGTGCTGAGGTTGTAGTCCTCGCTCTGGTGATGCACCGAATGCGCGGCCCACAGTATGTTGCGCTCATGACCCATGCGGTGCAGCCAGTAGTAGCAGAAGTCATAGAACACAAAGGCAAACACCCAGGTCCAGGCACTCTGGGCAGGCAATTCGAACAGCGCCAGGTGCTCGATGGCGAACGCGTAGGTCAGCAGGCCCACGCCCTTGGTGAGCAAGCCTGTGGTGGTGGACAGCACTCCGGTGCTGAGGCTGTTGATGGCATCCGCCACTCGGTAGTTGCGCACGCCACGCCAACGGTCGGCCAGCAACTCGACCACGATCAGGGCAATAAAAAACGGTACTGCGTAAGGCACAAAGTCCATGGGCTAGTCCGGTCTATTTTTGTTACATCAAGATTAGGTGCAGCGACGTGAGTTCCCATTGGCAAGAGGTTACAAATTAGTAGACATTTAACGCCATGAATCAGGAGAAATGCCCATGAGCAAAAAGATTGCAGTGATCCTTTCCGGCTGTGGCGTGCACGACGGCGCAGAGATCCATGAAAGCGTGATCACCCTGCTGCGCCTGGACCAGCGCGGCGCTCAAGTGGAATGCTTTGCACCCGACGTTGCGCAGTTGCACGTGATCAACCACCTCACGGGCGAAGAAATGCCCGAGTCTCGCAATGTGCTGGTGGAATCCGCGCGCATCGCTCGAGGCGCCGTGAAGGATATTGGCCAAGCCAACGCCGCAGACTTTGACGCGCTGATCGTGCCGGGCGGTTTTGGCGCGGCCAAGAACCTGTCGAACTTTGCCGTGGAAGGCGCCGGCTGCAGCATCAACCCCCAGGTGCTGGCACTGGCTGAAGCCTTTGCCGAAGCGGGCAAGCCGGTGGGTTTGATCTGCATTTCGCCGGCCCTGGCCGCCAAGATCTACGGCCCTGGCGTGACCTGCACCATCGGCAACGATGCCAGCACCGCCGCAGCCCTGGACAAGATGGGCGCCACCCACGTCGAATGCACTGTGGAGGATATCGTCGAGGACCAGGCGCGCAAGCTGGTGAGTACACCGGCCTATATGCTGGGCAAGAACATCAGCGAGGTGGCGTCCGGCATCAACAAGCTGGTGGATCGGGTATTGGAATTAACCCACGAAAACGACTGATGGGGATGCACCTGTGGCGAGGGAGCTTGCTCCCGCTGGGTGGCGAAGCCGCCCCATCTAAGCTGACGCGGTGATTCAGATAAAACACTGACGACGGCTTTGGGGCTGCTGCACAGCCCAGCGGGAGCAAGCTCCCTCGCCACAGGTCAGGCTGGTTTCATCAAGCGGGTAAGAATTCGGTCCAGCGCATTGGCAAACGCCTGCTTGTCCTTTTCGCTGTGGGGCGGCGGGCCGCCGCCCATCTGGCCTTGCTCGCGCAGGTCGGTGAACAGGTTGCGCACCGCCAACCGCTCGCTCATGTTCGCAGGGCTGAACTCCTTGCCACGCGGGTCGAGGGCCGTGATGCCCTTCTTCACCAGTCGATCGGCCAAGGGCACGTCGCTGCAAATCACCAGTTCGCCGGGCACGGCGTGCTCCACCAGGTAATCATCGGCGGCATCCGGCCCGCTGGGCACCACGATCAGCTTCACACAGGCAAAGCTAGGCTTGATCTGGCTTTGCCCTGCGACCAGCACCACCTCAAACTGGCGCTTGAGGGCAAACTTCACCACTTGGTCCTTGGCCGCCCGAGGGCAGGCGTCGGCGTCGATCCACACGCGCATGCTACGCCGCCGCCCGGTGCTTTTCGGTCAGGCGGCTACGGCCATACAACACCACAATCGCCAGGATCGCCACGGCCTGTGCCCCCAACGAGTACGCATCGGCGTGGATGCCCAGCCAGTCGAAGTCAAAGAACGCCACTGGCCGCGTGCCGAAAATGCCCGCTTCCTGCAAGGCTTTCACACCGTGCCCGGCGAACACCACCGACAGCGCACACAGCAACGCGGCGTTGATGCCAAAGAACAGCGCCAGGGGCAACTTCGCCGAACCGCGCAAGATCACCCAGGCCAGGCCCACCAGCAGCACCAGCGCCGTGGCACCACCGGCCAGCACCGCGTTGTGCCCGGCAGGGCCGGCCTGCAGCCACAGGGTTTCGTAGAACAGGATCACTTCGAACAGTTCGCGATATACCGAGAAGAACGCCAGCACGGCAAACCCGAAACGCCCACCGCCGCCCACCAGGCTGCTCTTGATGTAGTCCTGCCAGGCCGCCGCGTGACGCCGGTCGTGCATCCACACGCCGAGCCATAGCACCATCACACTGGCAAACAACGCCGTGCAGCCCTCAAGCAACTCACGCTGGGCGCCGCTGACGTCAATGACATAGGCCGCCAAGGCCCAGGTACCCAAACCTGCCAACAGCGCCAGGCCCCAGCCGACGTTGACGCTGCGCACCGCCGATTGCTGGCCGGTGTTACGCAGGAAGGCGAGGATCGCGGCCAGCACCAGAATCGCTTCCAGGCCTTCACGCAGCAGGATCAGCAAGCCGGAGATATAGCTCAACGACCAGCTCAGGCCATCGCCGCCCAGCAAACCAGCCGATTCAGTGAGTTTGCCTTTGGCTGCATCCAAGCGCTGCTGCACCTGCTCGATAGGCAAGCCGTCCTGCAACGATTGCCGATAGGCCATCAGGGCCTTCTCGGTGTCTTTGCGCACATTGGCATCGACGTTATCCAGGGAGCTTTCCACCAGCTCGAAGCCTTCCAGGTAGGCTGCGACGGATAGATCGTAAGCCTGCTCATGGTCGCCGTTGCGGAAAGCCGCGAGGCTCTTGTCCAGGGTGGCGGCAGTGTAGTCGAGCAACTGCGCGGGGCCACGCTGAACCTGCGGCGGCTGCGCACGCTGGGCGCGGAATGTCGTGGCAGCGTCAGGGCCGTCAGCGGCGAGTACTTCAGTGGGGGTCTGGCGGGCCAGGTCGGCGAGGTTGAATGTCTGCTCGCCTTTGGCAGCGGCCGGGTCGGCCGTGAAGCCGGCGATATAGGTTGCCAGGTCCCAGCGCTGGCGGTCGTCCAATTGGTCAGCGAACGACGGCATGTCGGTGCCTTCGACGCCCAGGCCGAGGGTGTTATAGATCGCGTAGAGGCTCAGGCGGTCCAGGCGCGTTGCATCGCGCAGGTTAGCCGGCGGTGGGGTCATGCCCACGCCTGCCGGGCCATCGCCGGCGCCCGTTGTGCCGTGGCACACCGAACAATGCTGGGCGTAGAGCGGCGCGCCGCGCGTCGGGTCCGGCGTGATGGCCGGGGCCTGGCTGACTTCATACGCCACGGCCAGCTTGGCGCCCAATTGACGAGCCTGGCGGGCAACGCTCGCGCCGTCCTGGTGGGCAGTGACCGCGGCCAGCAGCTCATCAACGCCCTTTACCAGCTCGGCGCGCTCAGGCTTGTCTGGCAACTCCGCCACCAGCCCCTGCAATACCCCGAGAAACTCGACTTGTTCGCGGTATTCAGAGTCATCCACCACCTTGCCCGCCTCTACCGTCGGTGGGTAGTCGGCGCCAATGTAGTCAAGCAAATGCAGGGCTTGCGGCGCGCCCTCGGCGGTCGCGGCCGACAGATTGAGGCTGCACGACAGCAATGCCGGCAACAGCAGCCAGGCGAGAAAGCGGAAAGGGGCGGTCATGAATGAATCTCAAGTGGAAATACGAAGTAACACTATTGTTGAGCTTTAATGGATTCGACTCAAGGTGTTATTTCATATCACGCTAAAACCAATGTGGGAGCGGGCTTGCTCGCGAATGCGGTGCTTCAGTCACTATTTTCTTTGACTGATATACCGTATTCGCGAGCAAGCCCGCTCCCACATTTTTGAGCCAGTCGCTTGGTCAGGCCGTGGCGCGATGCAGGCTGGCAAGGAAACCGGCAGCGCCGACAAACAAGCCAGCAAAGGTGCGGTTCACACGTTTCTGTTGTTTAGGCGTACGCAACAGGCGCAAGACTTTCGAGGCCAACCCTGTGTAGCCCGCCATCACGATCATATCGACGCTGATCATGGTCGCACCAAGGATCAGGTACTGGATCAACAACGGCGCCTGCGGGTTCACGAACTGCGGCAGCACCGCCAGCATGAACACCAACGCCTTGGGGTTGCTGGCGTTGACCAGAAAGCCGCGGAACATCATCGCCATCGGTTTGCCGATCGGGCGTACGGCGGCGTCATCGGTCATGTCCATGGGCAAAGCGCGCCATTGCTTGATGGCAAGGTACACGAGGTAGGCCACGCCGAACCATTTGATCGCATAGAACGCAGTAGACGAGGCCGCCAGAATGGCCCCC
>NZ_BCBO01000008.1:0-3546 GCF_001320835.1 Pseudomonas sp. NBRC 111138
ACAGCAATCTGCATCGCCAGGCCAAGTTGCAGGCCGATGGCGTTCCAGTAGCCACGCACAAAACCGTACTGTAGGCCGCTGGACATCGAGGCGATGGCACCGGCGCCAGGAGAAAGGGAGATGATCCAACTGGCCAGGAAAAAGGCCAGCCATGTATCGAGAGCCATTGCACACCTCGCAAGGGAGTTAGCGGTTGTGCCTTAAGCTAACTCCAGCGACCAAAGGCTGGCTACAGATTTCTGCAGGAGAGAGCTTGCTCGCGAAAAATGCACAGGCGATGCGGGCTGACTGCAAGCGCTGCGTTATCGTTGACGGTCTTCGCGAGCAAGCTCGCTCCTACAGGATGTTGGTGCCAGACCCGGGCCAACGTCGTACCGAACGCTGGAAGAACAGACTATTGGGCACCTGCACCATCGCGCTGTTGGTCCCGGCTTCCTCGACTTCGATCAGCGTGGTGTAGAGCAAGTTGATCGCCACGACCCGGCCCTTCACGCCCGGCTTGTCGACGGTGTCCACCAGCTCGACGATATCACCCAGGCGAAACGGCCCGACGGTAAAGATCAGGATCGCGCACAGCAAGTTGGACAGCACCGACCACATGGCGAAGAACGCCACGGCCGCCACCGCGACAAAGCCTGACAGGGCCGTCCACAACACCGTGGCAGACACACCCAGGCGGCCCAGCACAAAGATCAGCGCACTGCCCATGATCAGCCAGCGCAAGCCGCCCCGCAGGGGCATCAGCAATTGCGGCGGGAACGGGTAGCGCTCACCCAGGCGCGTAAGGCCTTTTGCGACGAAGCGCTGAGCCAGGTAGCCAGCCAGCAGGATCAGCAGGATTTGCACGCCGATCCAGATGGGTTCGATCCATTGCACCGGTACCGGTAATTGCAACGCCTCCATCAGGACAGCGCCTCCAGCTCCGCTTGCAGGGTTTCGAGCAATTCGAGGGCCTCCATCCAGGTTTCCTCCAATTGCCCCTCGCGCACCTTGAGCTTGGCCTGTTCGGCCAGCAGGTCACGCAGCTCGTCCTTGCGCGCCGCCTCATACACGGCGCTGTCGCCCAGGCTGGCTTCGATCTTGGCCAGGCGCTCATGCACCTTGCCCAGTTCGGCTTCCAGCTTGTCGGCCTCACGCTTGTGCGGCGCCAACTGCTGGCGCAGCGCGGCGGCGGCCTGGCGCTGGGCTTTCTTGTCAGTCTTGTCCGGGTTGACCGGCGTGTTGCTGGCCGGCGCATTGCGCAGGCGGTATTCCGTCAGCCAGCGCGCGTAGTCGTCCAGGTCGCCGTCGAACTCTTCGACCTTGCCGTCGGCGACCAGCAGGAAATTGTCGGTAGTGCTCTTGAGCAGGTGACGGTCGTGAGACACCACCAATACCGCACCGCTGAACTCCTGCAGGGCCATGGTCAGCGCCAGGCGCATTTCCAGGTCCAGGTGGTTGGTCGGTTCGTCGAGCAGCAACAGGTTCGGGCGATCCCACGCGATCAGGGCCAGGGCCAGTCGGGCTTTTTCGCCACCGGAGAAATTCAGCACAGGTTCGTCAATGCGCGCGCCACGGAAGTCGAAACCGCCAAGGAAGTCGCGCAGGGTCTGCTCGCGCTCGGTCGGCGCCAGGCGTTGCAGGTGCAACAGCGGGCTGGCCTTGGCGTCCAGGGAGTCCAGTTGGTGCTGGGCGAAGTAACCCACCACCGTGTTCTCGCCACGGGTCAGGCGGCCGGCCAGCGGCTCAAGCTCACCCGAAAGGTTCTTGATCAGTGTCGACTTGCCTGCACCGTTCGGGCCGAGCAAACCGATGCGTGCGCCCGGCGTGAGCTGCAGCTTGACCTTCTCAAGGATGGTTTTGTCGCCATAGCCCAGGCGAGCATCCGAGAGGTCCAACAGCGGGCTGGAGATCTTCACCGACTCACGGAAGACAAAGTCGAACGGCGAATCGACGTGGGCCGCCGACAGCTCTTCCATGCGCTCCAGGGCCTTGATCCGGCTCTGGGCCTGGCGGGCCTTGGTGGCCTGGGCCTTGAACCTTGCGATGTAGCTTTCCATGTGCGCACGTTGCGCCTGTTGCTTTTCAAAGGCCTGTTGCTGCTGGGCCAGGCGTTCGGCGCGAGCGCGTTCGAACGCGGTATAGCCGCCACGGTACAGAGTGATTTTCTTCTGTTCGACATGGGCGATGTTATCGACCACGGCGTCGAGGAAATCCCGGTCGTGGGAAATCAGCAGCAAGGTGCCCTGGTAACTCTTGAGGAAGTCTTCCAGCCACAGGATCGCATCGAGGTCCAAGTGGTTGGTCGGCTCGTCGAGCAGCAACAGGTCCGAGGGGCACATCAGCGCTTGGGCCAGGTTCAGGCGCATGCGCCAGCCACCGGAGAAGTCGGCGACCGGACGGTCCATCTGTTCGTTGGTAAACCCAAGGCCAGCGAGCATCTTGCGAGCACGGGCGTCGGCGGTATAGCCGTCGGCGCTGTCCAGCTCCGAGTGCAGGCGCGCCTGTGCGGCACCGTCCTGGGCTTTTTCGGCCTCAGCCAGGTCGTGCTGCACCTGGCGCAGGCGCAGGTCGCCATCGAGCACGTAGTCGATGGCGATACGGTCCAGGGTGTCGATCTCCTGGCGCATATGGGCAATGCGCCAGTCGGCCGGCAGCAGGCAGTCCCCCGAATCCGGGGTCAGCTCACCCAGCAACAAGGCGAACAACGTGGATTTGCCGGCGCCATTGGCTCCGATCAGGCCGGCTTTGTGACCGGCGTGCAGGGTCAGCTCGGCGTCTTCGAGAAGACGTTGCGGGCCACGCTGTAATGTTAGGCTTTGAAGTCGGATCATAATGGCGGCGGAGTCTACCAGCTTCGTTGGCCGCTGGCTTGGGTGTGAATATGTGCGCTGACCTGTGGAGCTTTGCCCTTTCGACCTATGCCCGCCCGGGCGTGGAGGCCGCTTGCCTGCGCTTGCAGGAGCAAGGGGCAGACGTGTGCCTGTTGTTGTGTGGTGCGTGGCTGGAATGGCGAGGTGTGGCATATAAGCCCGAACGGGTTCAGGCACTGCAGCAGATTGCCCAGCCGTGGCGGGTGCAGGTTGTCGAACCCTTGCGACAAATGCGCGGGCAATGGCGAGCCTTGGCCCAGCAGGATGCGCAATTGGCATTGCTACGAGAGCAAGTCAAGACACTGGAACTGGAGGCCGAAAGAACGCTGCTGGCGCGCTTGGAAGCGCTGGCGCAGGCGTGGCCGATCAATGAGGTGCCGGGTCAGCAAGAATGGCTTGAAGGCCTGGCGACCGAAGCCGCCAACCTTGACCACGACGCGCTGCTGCAATTGCGCGCCATGGCCACCAACGCTTAGGAAGCGCTGGTTGGGGTGGTGCTTGGCGCTACCGGTGCAGGGGTGCTGCTGGCCGATGCAGTTGGAGCGGTGGCTGCTGCCGGAGTAGCAGTGGGTGCTGCTGGAGTAGCTGGCTTTGCGGGCGCTGGCTTGGCAGCGGGCTTCGCGGCCGGTTTGGCGGCAGCAGGTTTAGCAGTTGGCTTAGCGGCTGGTTTGGCAGCAGCGGGTTTAGCAGCCGG
>NZ_BCBO01000009.1:0-9811 GCF_001320835.1 Pseudomonas sp. NBRC 111138
AGCAACTGGCTTAGCGGCCGGTTTGGCAGCAGCAGTTTTAGCAACTGGCTTGGCGGCTGGTTTGGCAGCAGCAGTTTTAGCGGCTGGCTTCGCGACTGGTTTGGCAGCAGCAGTTTTAGCAGCCGGCTTGGCGACTGGTTTGGAAGCAGCGGTTTTAGCGGCTGGTTTGGCAGCAGTTTTAGCGGCTGGCTTCGCGGCTACTTTTGCAGGCGTACGAGCACCCAGTGCCTTAGCTACGGCTTCCTTCACACGGCCAACGCCTTGGGCCAATTTCAGGCTTTCTTGAGCGTCTTTTTTGAGTTGGGAAATGTAGCTGCGGGTTTCGGCTTGGCGATCCTTGAGAGCATCCAGCAGCTCTTCAAGTTCTTTGACCGCGCCTTTGGCTTTGGCTTGCGCCTTGGACTTGCCGGCAGTGGCGGCGTCTTGCAGTTTGGTGCGGGACTTGTGCAGTTTTTCTTGCGCTTTACCGCGTTGCTTTTCCAGTTTGGCGAGCAGTTTTTCTGCATCAGCCAAGGCTTGGGAGCACGCGCTTTCCAGATGTTCGAGCAGGCTGCCCGAAAGTTGTTGGAGCAAGTGCAACGGGGTATTTACAGGCTTCTGTTTGGCCGACATGGTTTACCTCCTGGCTGACGTGGGTGCGGCTCATACTAGCCCTCTGCTCTTACCGCCGCTAGGGCATGTTGACAGTATCGTTTGCGTTGCGTTGCAACGTGCGAAAATTCTTATCGATATAACGGAAAACCACGTCACTTTTTACGCAGCCGCACTGGCATAATCCGTCGCACTTTCGCCGGGAGAATGCCCATGTCGCGTTACCTTTTTCTAGTGTTCGGCTTGGCGATCTGCGTGGCCGATGCAAGCGAGCAACCCTCTTCAAACACCACCGCCGCTACCCCGCACGATCTTGCCTATAGCCTGGGCGCAAGCCTTGGCGAACGGTTGCGCCAGGAAGTCCCCGACCTGCAGATACAGGCTCTGCTCGACGGACTCAAGCAAGCCTACCAGGGCAAACCACTGGCGCTGGATAACGCGCGCATCGAACAGATCCTCGCACAGCACGAAGCGCAGAACGCCGCCGACGCCCAACGACCTCAAAGCGAAAAAGCACTCGCTGCCGAGCAGCAATTTCTCTCAAAGGAAAAAGCCACCGTCGGCGTTCGTCAGTTGGCCGATGGGATCCTGCTCACCGAGCTGGTAGCGGGCACTGGCAACAAGCCGTTGGCCAGCGATGAAGTGCAGGTTAAATACGTGGGCCGACTGCCTGACGGAACTGTCTTCGACAAAAGTACGCAACCGCAATGGTTTCGCCTCAACAGCGTGATCAGCGGTTGGAGCAGTGCATTGCAACAGATGCCGGTGGGTGCGAAATGGCGTCTGGTGATTCCTTCAGCCCAGGCCTATGGCGCAGACGGCGCAGGTGAGTTGATCCCCCCCTATACGCCGCTGGTGTTCGAGATCGAACTACTCGGCACTCGCCACTGACCCATAAAAAAACGGTGCGACATGCGCACCGTTTTGTATCTCCCCGCCGAGGGTCAGGCCTGGACAGCAGCCTTTTGTTTGTGGGCCGTGTGCAACACTTCGATCAGGCAATCTTCCAACTCGAAACGCTCATGGAGCAGACCGCCGAGCTCCTTGAATTTTTCAGCAACACACTTGCCTTCATCACACAGATCATTGAAGGCCAGCAGCTTCTCGGTGATCACATCAATGCGCGGGTAAAGGGTTTCGGCCAATTCCAATCCGCGCTTGTCATTGAAGGCTTTCGCTTCGCCGGTCAGCTGCTCATAAACCTCAAAATGACCCGCAGACACGTAGTCCACCAAAGACCCGCAGAATTCTTGCAGAGGCTTTTGCTTCTCAGCCAATGCATCGGGATGGGCACCAAGAGTGTCATAGGCCTGAATCAGTTCGTGGCGCTCCAACAGCCATCTATCGATCAGCTTATGCACCCCACCCCAGCGTTCCTGAGCATTCTGACAACTTTCCAACATGATGATCTCTCTTCCCTATTGGGGCGCCGCAGCTCTGTACCTGCGCAACACTTCAAGGATGAAGCAGCAGACGGACAAGGCCGTGTCTGACAAGCGGTTTGGATAACGCGTGCGGGCCAGATTATGCCCGCATGACTATGGCTTCAAGGTACGCAGGAGAGAATGTTCATACAAGTGTTTAATCCGCTCCTACAACCTGAGTCTTGTTTTCAAGGCGTTGCGAGGCGCAAATGCCTGTCGAACAACAACCGTGACACCTGCATGAACCCCAGGATCAGCATCGCCACGAAGAACAACAGACTCCACTCAGGCAGGCTCAGGTCAAACAGCGTCCAGTTGATTTCGACACAATCGACCGTGCCATTGAACACCGAGCGCATTGCCTGCCAGACAGACAGGTTTTCAAGCATGTGCTGCACGCTGGGCCAGCAATCCCCGACCTGACTTGCCGGCCTGTTCTGCAACAGCACTTGCCTGCCTGCGGTGATGGCGCCCAGCAACGCACAGGCCATGCTCGCCAGCCCGTAGAGGCAATGGCCGGAACGCCCAGGTCTATGAAGCGCGGCAATCAGGTTGATCAAGGCAAAAGACGCGAGGAACAGGCGCTGTACCTGGCATAGAAAACAAGGTCGTAGCAGCGCGCCGTATTGAAGGTAGAAAGACGCGCCCAACGTCAGCGCACCCGCCATGAACGCCAGGAAAAACAAAGAGCGTAAAGGGGCCAAAGACATTGTTTATCCGCACTGCAAGAGATAGGTCGCTACGGTAGAGGAAAGGCCCGACCCCTTTCAATACGCCCTAGAGCAGACATTTCCTCGAAAACATAAGGACATCCCGCCACGGGCCCGAGGAAATTCAGTTACAACAAGTAGGAATTAGTAACAAGGCCAGTTAAACCGAGTGTTTTCAAGCGTTGAAGGAGCGGGTGTCGGATCGGTCCGAGCCAACCCACTCACCCTTTCCTACTTCAAGCTCGCGCAGGCACCGGCAGCGGCGAAGACAGCAGGCGATTGTCGAGCAATCCCAAGCCTTCCTGAAACAGCTGGTTGCTGCGCTCGGTGTCGCCCAATTGGGCCAGCAGGCGAGCCAATTCGGCGCAGGCTTCGGGATTGCGCTGCACTTGCAGGCTGCTTTCCAGATAATCCCGCGCCTTGCCCCACAGACTGTTTTGCAGGCACAGACGGCCCAGCGTCAGCAACAGGCTGGCATCGCCTGGGTGGTCCTTGAGCCAGCCTTCGGCAAACTTCAATTGGCGCGCAGGATCACTGCCGCGCAACAGGCCGTACAACCGGATCAAGTGGCTGTCATAACCGCGCTTGAGAGCACCACGCAGCACTTCTTCGGCCTTGGCATCCGCGCCCAATCGACGCAGTTGGTCGGCATACGCCAACACCAGTTGTGGCTGTTGGCGCTGGGCAGTGGTCAGTTGCTCCCATGCGCGTTCCAAGGACTGCAACCCTGCTTCGCCTTGCTCTTCACGCTGGGCCGCCAGGCTCAGGTTCTCGCCCCAGGCGCGACGCTCCAGCTCGGCCAGTTCATTGGCGGGCAAGACTTTGTCCTTGCGCAGCTCAGGCAGCAGGCGAATCACAGACGACCAATCGCCACGCTGCTGATGCAGGCGTTGCAGTTGTCGCAGCACTTGCGCGTTATGCGGGTGACGCCCATGCATCGCCTGAAGAGTGACCAGCGCGCCTTCCGTATCACCTCGATCCATCTGCAATTGCGCGTGGCTCAAGGCAATGGCCAGTTCGGCCTGGGGCTGGCGCTCCAGAGCGCGCTCCAGCAAGCCGTCGGATTCCTCATAACGGCCCTGTTCATTAGCCGCACGGGCGGCACCGATGTAATACAGCAGCGGCTGACGCTCTGCTTCGGCGGCGCGGTGCAAGTGGCGCTCCGCACTGGCCCAACGTCCCTCGGCGAGGTCCATCTGGCCTTGCTCGATAGCGATCTGAACACGGCGGCTGCGATTGCGCCGTGACCAGGGGTTGACCACGCCACCGGATGTGGTGACCAGGCTCCACAACACGCGGACCAGATAAATCGCCAGGCCGATGGCAAACACCGCCACCAATGTCGCCCACAGGCTTGATTCGTAATGCAGCAGGTGAGGATAGGTAATCAACACGTAGCCGGTGTGCTTCGAAATGCCTACACCCAGGGCCAGGGCGAGCGCAATTGCGAGCACCAGGATCACATAGAAACGCTTCATCAGCTCTACTCCTGGGTCGCCGGTTTGCCAGCCGCGGCCTTGGCTTCGTCGGCCGACAGATGACGACGCTCAAGGTACGCCTGCACAGCGGCCAGGCTCGCGGCCAGGTCAGGCGTGACCACGGACACGGCCTTGGGCTCAAGCTCGGCAATGCGCGCCAGCATCGCCTTGCTCTGCGGGTTGTCCTGGTTGAAGTTGTCCTGCAACACGCTGCGCGCTTCCCCCAACGAGCGGCTGTAGACGGCCGCCTCGCCGTTAAGCGCAGCCCATTGGGCTTGCTCCAGTGCCAGGCTCAAGGCCAGGCGCACTTGGTTCAGGCCTTGGCCTGCCAGCAAGGGACGGATGTTGTCATCCGGGTTGAAGTCAATGCGGAAATAACGGGAGATCTGCTCCCACCACTGGCTCAACTGGTTCTGCGTATCGCTGGTGGGGCGCCCCTGGGAAGCAGGCTCCGTGAGCTGATACTCCGGGGCAATCGCCGCCAGTTGCACCACCTGGTCACGCAAGGCGGCCAGTTGCAGGTACAGGCCGGTACGGTCCGGTTGCTCGGTGCTGCGCAGCGCGGCCAGGCTCTTGGCCAATTGCTCCCGTGCCGCGAAAGCCCCTGGGTCGCTCTGTTCGCGAAGAATCTCGTCGGCACCCTGGACCAGCGACTGGGCGCTGTTAATGTCTTGCAAGGCGGACAAACGCAAGCTGGCCAGACGGATCAGATGCTCGGCCTCGGCCAGGCGCCAGTCCTTGCGGCTGGCACCCAACACGGTTTCCAGACGCTGGTTGAGGCGCTGCTGATCTCCCTGCAACTGCGTGACCAGGCGGCGACGCTCTTCCAGCTCATCCGCACCCGGCAACTGCGCCAGGCGGGCGGCCAGCTGTTGCTGGCCTTGCTTGAGGCTCTGGGACTGGTCATCCAGGGTCTGCACCTGGCCCAGTTGGTGCTGGCTGCTGGCTTGCAGGGCACGGACCTGCCAGATCCCCCAGCCGCCGGCGGCTACGCCCGCAGCGCCCAACAGCAAGGCGACGACGGCCAGGCCATTGCCACGGCGTGGCGCGCTGACCGGTGTCTCGACCGGCGCATCAAGCGCGGGCTGAGCTTCATCTTTAGGCAAGGCTGTTTCGCTCACGTATCCGTCCTTTGCGTATCAGAGAGTGGGAACGGGATAGCTCCCTAACGCCACTAACAAAGCCGCGGCACTCGCGCCGCGACAATCCACAACTTTTTCTGCACCCGCCGCCCGCGCCATTTCATATACACGCGGGCTGGGCACGAACAACGGCAGCTGTGCCACCTCTGGCCAATCGGGGCCGGCTGACGCGTGCAGGTGTAAAAAACCCTGCCCACTGCTGACCACCAGGCCGTTCAAGCGTTCCAACTGGATGCGTTGCATCAACGCGCCCTTTTCATACACCGGAAGAAAACGCCGATACAATTCCAGGTAATCGACACTAGCACCTTGCTCGCGTAAACGCTCTGCCAGCAACTCACGCCCGCCCTCGCCGCGCAGGATCAACACCCGGCCGCCCGGCAGTGCAATAGCCTCGCGCAAGGCGGGCAGTTCAAGCAAGGCCTCGCTATCGTCGCCAGTGGCGGGATAGTGAACCTTGAGGCCATGATCGGCCAGTATCTGTGCCGTCGCCGCGCCGACACTGAACCAGGGCATTGGCGGCACACTGTCCCCCAACCGCTGCAACGCCAGGCGTGCAGCCGGCTTGCTCACCACGATGACGGCGCAATAGCGCGGCAGCGCGCCGAATACCGCGCGTTGCTCAGCAGTCACCGGCAAGGCTTCGGTCTCCAGCAAAGGCAGGCAGCTGCTGTGAATGCCGCTCTTGGCCAATAACGCCGCCACGGCCGTCGACTCCTCGGCAGGCCGCGTCAGCAGCACTCGCCATTTGGTCACTGCGGGCCGGCCTCGCCATAGACTTTTTGCAAAATGGCACCCGCGCCTTTTTCCAGCAGTTCCTCGGCAACCTGAATCCCCAGTGCCGTGGCATCACGCTGCGGCCCACGCACCTCGGCGGTCAGCAGGTTACCGCCGTCCGGATCACCGACCAGGCCACGCAGCCACAGGTTCTCACCTTCGAGTACGGCATAGCAGGCGATGGGCACTTGGCAGCCACCGTTGAGGTGTTTGTTCAAGGCACGCTCGGCGGTAACACGCACTTCGGTGTCCGCGTGATCGAGAGGCTTGAGCAGTGCGTGAATTTCGCTGTCGGCGGTGCGACATTCGATGCCGACTGCACCCTGCCCGCCAGCTGGCAGGCTGTCTTCGACGCTGATGGCCGAGGTGATGCGGTCTTCAAAGCCCAGGCGGATCAGGCCGGCAGCGGCGAGGATGATCGCGTCGTATTCCCCGGCGTCCAGCTTGGCCAGGCGCGTGTTGACGTTGCCACGCAAAAAGCGGATCTGCAGGTCGGGACGCCGCGTCAGCAACTGGGCCTGGCGACGCAGGCTGGAGGTGCCGACGATACTGCCTGGCGGCAATTCGTCCAGAGACGCGAAGGTGTTGGAAACGAAGGCGTCGCGCGGGTCTTCGCGCTCGCAGATACAAAAAAGGCCCAGGCCTTCAGGGAAGTCCATGGGCACGTCTTTCATCGAATGCACGGCGATGTCGGCTTCGTTATCCAGCAGCGCAGTTTCCAATTCCTTGACGAACAGGCCCTTGCCGCCGATTTTGGACAGTGGCGAGTCCAGCAGCTTATCGCCGCGACTGACCATGGGCACCAGGGAGACCTTGAGGCCGGGATGGGCCTGCTCAAGGCGTGCTTTGACGTATTCGGCCTGCCACAAGGCCAAGGCGCTTTTACGGGTGGCGATGCGGATTTCGCGAGAGGACATGGATCAATCCGTACTGAATAGATACGGCGGATAATAACAGCTCAGGCAAATACGCTTTGATTTGAATCAGCAAGTGCGGGGCCTCCCTGGCCACGTCGCACCGGGATAAGGAATGCAGACCGCGCCGCAGCCCTTGGGCTAAAGCTGCTGCATCATTTTGCGCACGCCAGCGACATGGCGTCGGCTGACGATCAACGCATCGCCATTGAGCCCCTTCAGGAATAACTGAAAGTGCCCCAGGGGCGTGCGCTGCAGGCGCTCGATACGTTCACGGGCGACCAGCGCGTTGCGATGAATGCGCACGAAACGCTCGCCAAACTCGTCTTCAAGCGCCTTGAGCGGCTCATCGAGCAACACTTCACCGGTCTCGTGGCGCAAGGTCACGTATTTGTGATCGGCAATAAAGTAGACCACCTGGCCGAGTGGGATCAGTTCGATGCCCTTGCGGGTACGCGCGCTGATATGGCTGCGTGGCCCGTTACCACTTTGCGCAGCCGGTTGCGTCAAGGCAGCCAGTTGGGCGCGGCTGGGACGCTCGGCTTTTTTCAAAGCTTTGAGCAAGGCTTCAGCAGTGGCCGGCTTGACGAGAAAACTGACACCGCTGTCTTCCAGCGCCTGTGCAGAAAACTCATCCTGCGCCGCACACAACACCACGGCAGGCGGCGATTCGCGTTCGCTCAGGCGGGCGGCGACCTGCAGGCCATCAAAGCCCGGCATCCGGATATCGAGCAGCACTACATCGGGCTTGTGGCTGTCGATCAGCGTCAACGCCTCCTCGCCACTGGTGGCACTCGGTTCAAGGACTGAATAACCCTCAAGTTCACTGACCAGACGGCTCAGTCGCTCGCGGGCTTGGGGTTCGTCATCAACGATCAGGACATTCATATTGCGCTGGATTCCTGCGTGAGTCTCGCACAAGGATAGCGTAGACAGGTGCGGTGACTGACGTCACAGCGATCCACGCTAAGACTAGCGCGAGCGGCAAAAAGTGCCCTGAGAATGGCACCCAAATTTACCCGGACCTGTTCAATAGCGCCCAAGACCCGCTGCATTCGGGCATCGTCGTAGGGTTCACTGATAAACAATCCGAATACCCCCCTGTTTAATGGATAGTCTGGTTATGACCGCATCACCCGACTTTGGTGCATTCACACACTATCAGTCCAACTGTAGACGCTCAGTGAGGCGACATTGCTCAATCGTCAAATATCGTTTCAATAAGTACCTGTCACCAGTCTCGTCCTGGATGCGGTCGGCGGCAAGGCACTTAGCCATCTCTTACACAAAAAAATTGCCGACCACCCGCAGCACCGCCTCCACGGGCAACCCTGTTATGATCGCCTGCACACCTTCATGCCTCTTTTAAGCAGATCACGAGCGAATCCATGAGCACCGACAAGACCAACCAGTCCTGGGGCGGCCGCTTCAGTGAACCCGTCGACGCCTTCGTCGCGCGCTTCACCGCCTCCGTCACCTTCGATCAACGCCTGTACCGCCACGACATCATGGGCTCCATCGCCCACGCTACGATGCTGGCCAAGGTCGGCGTGCTGACCGACGCCGAGCGTGACAGCATTATCGACGGCCTGACCACCATCCGCGGTGAGATCGAGGCAGGGACGTTCGACTGGCGCGTAGACCTCGAAGACGTGCACATGAACATCGAGGCACGCCTCACTGATCGCATCGGCGTGACCGGCAAAAAACTGCACACCGGCCGTAGCCGTAACGACCAGGTCGCCACCGATATCCGCCTATGGCTGCGCGATGAGATCGACCTGATCCTGGGCGAAATCACCCGCCTGCAAAAAGGCTTGCTGGAGCAGGCCGAGCGTGAATCGGACACCATCATGCCCGGCTTCACCCACCTGCAGACCGCACAACCCGTGACCTTCGGCCACCACCTGCTGGCCTGGTTCGAAATGCTCAGCCGCGACTACGAACGCCTGGTCGATTGCCGCAAGCGCGCCAACCGCATGCCGCTGGGCAGCGCTGCACTGGCCGGCACCACCTACCCGATCGACCGTGAGTACACCGCACAACTGCTGGGCTTTGACGCCGTGGGCGGCAATTCTTTGGACGGCGTGTCGGACCGTGACTTCGCCATTGAATTCTGCGCCGCAGCCAGCATCGCGATGATGCACCTGTCGCGCTTCTCCGAAGAGCTGGTGCTATGGACCAGCGCGCAATTCCAGTTCATCGACCTGCCAGACCGCTTCTGCACCGGCAGCTCGATCATGCCGCAAAAGAAAAACCCCGACGTGCCAGAGCTGGTGCGTGGCAAGAGCGGCCGTGTGTTTGGCGCGCTGATGGGCCTGCTGACCCTGATGAAAGGCCAACCACTGGCCTACAACAAGGACAACCAGGAAGACAAGGAACCGCTCTTCGACGCCGCCGACACCCTGCGCGACTCGCTGCGCGCCTTTGCCGACATGATCCCGGCGATCAAGCCCAAGCACGCGATCATGCGTGAAGCGGCACTGCGCGGATTCTCCACCGCGACCGACCTGGCGGACTACCTGGTGCGCCGTGGCCTGCCGTTCCGTGACTGCCACGAAATCGTTGGCCACGCCGTGAAGTACGGTGTGGACACCGGCAAGGACCTTGCGGAAATGAGCCTGGAAGAACTGCGCCAGTTCAGCGACCAGATCGAGCAGGATGTGTTTGCCGTGCTGACCCTGGAAGGCTCGGTGAATGCCCGTAACCATGTGGGCGGCACTGCGCCGGCACAGGTCAAGGCAGCGGTCGTGCGCGGCAAAGAATTGCTCGCCA
>NZ_BCBO01000010.1:0-11024 GCF_001320835.1 Pseudomonas sp. NBRC 111138
CAAAAGCGACTCTATTTCTTGGCCGCAATCATCGCCATGAACGCCGGCATCGCCGCCTGCCTGTCCGCCTCTACCTTCTGCGCATTGGGCATCTCATTCAGGCGCGCCAACAATGCCTTCGCCTTCGGCAACTGCTCCAGCAGGTCCAGCCCAAACAGCTTTTCGCCCACACCGCAGGCCAGGCTGAGGCTGTACATGAAATACAGGTCCGCGAGGGTGAAGCTCTCACCTGCCACATAAGGCGCAAACTTACCGTGCCGGCCTAACGTACCCATCCCAAGCAGCAGCTCGGCCCTGGATTTTTCCTTGATCGCCTCCGGCACCGTCATGCCGAAAAAAGCCTCGGCGTAACACGCCCGCGCAGGCAGTTCGATGTACAGCTCGATCTCACGGCACAACGCCAACACCTGAGCCCGCGCAAACGGGTCGGCGGGCAACAGCGCCGGGCCTTCCTGGCTCTGCTCGAGGTATTCGAGGATGACGCTGGTTTCGTTGATGAACCCCTGCTTCACACCCAGCACCGGCACTTTGCCGCGGGGGCTGACCGCCAAAGCTTCGGGGGTTTGCCCGGCGTAAAAAGGCACTTCTTCGAAGGGCAGTCCTTTCTCCAGCAACGCCAGCTTGACCATGTTGTAGTAGTTGCTGACCGAAAATCCGTAAAGCTTGAGCATCGCAAAGCCTCCAGGCCGGGTGTGGGGTTGGCTGCAAGAGTTATAGATCCTCGAGGGCACCCTGACCAGCAGCATCACCCACCTGAATGGGGGTAGACTGACGCCCTTTCCTTGAGGAGCCTGCCATGAGCGAGCCGACCGATATCGACAACGACGAAGAAGAATTCACCGAGACCACGCTGATCGAAGCCATCGAGAACCAGATCGAGAGCGATAACCCGCCAGCGGCCAAGGCTACGTTCAACAAACTGACCCTGGTGGGTTACGAGCGCGAAGATATCCTGAATCTGATGGCTCACGTGCTGGCGTTCGAGATCGATGCCATGCTCGAAGATGACCGCGCCTTCAATACCGAGTGGTATGAAACGGCACTGCGGGCACTGCCCGAGCTGCCGCCGGAAAAGGAATAACCCCGGTACGCAGCAACACGCTGGACAGTTCGGCAAAGTGCGTTCACCTTATGGCCTGCTAGCCTCTAATAAATTTTAGAAAGTCTGGAGTCCTTATGTCGTATACCCCTGAGTTGGTTGCCGAACTGGAAATCCTTGTACTCTTCCCCTTGGACAGCACCAAGGAAGGCTTGAAAGTCCATCAGACTGCCGCCCCCACTGCCATCGCCGCTGCCAAGCGCCTCCATGCCAAAGGGCTGATCGACCAACCGGACGGGGGCTACCTGACGAGCCTTGGCCGGGACGCTGCCGAGCAAGCCCAAACCCTGCTGACCATCCTCACCACTGCCAGCACCAAAGAAGCCGCCTGATACCTGATACTGCCCATGGAGTCCGCCGCCTGCGGATTCCGCGGGCACTGCTGCGCGGCATACAGAATTCTGACGCCAAAAAGCCATTTCCCTCTAAAACTCCTACGCTACTGTCTGTAAACTCCTGCATGGCCGCCCGCGTCGGGCCCTGCGAGCCAACGAGTTCGACATGACCCGCACCCATGAAATCCGCCCCGATCTGGACGAAGGCATCGACCGCAAGGTGCTGACCCAACTGCGCGCGCGTTTCATGACCCTCAATCAAGGCCGCATGGCCCGGGCCGTCGAGGGGCTGACGCCACGTCAGCAAAGCGTGCTGGCCTTGTTGCCGCTGTTTTTCCACGTCAATCACCCGCTCTTGCCGGGCTATGTCTCTAGCAGCACGCCGGCCGGGCTGTCGAATTTCGAACCGGACGCTCAGGCCCTGGCCGATGCCCAGCGCCTGACCCGTTCGTTCTCCTATAAACCGCGCCACGGCAACCCGCCTACGCCGATCCACGGCTTGTTCCTGATGGGCAGCCTTGGCACCCTGGCCCAGGCCGATCAAAGCGATATGGACGTGTGGGTGTGCCACGCTCCCGACTTGAGCGAAACCGAGCTGGCCGAGCTGCGCAAAAAGTGCCAACTGCTGGAAACCTGGGCCTTGGGCATGGGCGCCGAAGCGCATTTCTTCCTGATCGACCCGACGCGCTTTGTGTTGGGTGATCGCGATACGCAACTGAGTTCCGACGACTGCGGCACCACCCAGCACTACCTGTTGTTGGATGAGTTCTATCGCACCGCGATCTGGCTGGCCGGGCGCACGCCCATCTGGTGGCTGGTGCCGGTCTACGAAGAAAGCCGCTACGCCGAATTTACTCACACCCTGGTGTCCAAGCGTTTTATCCGCACCGATGAAACCCTCGACCTCGGCCATCTGGCTCATATTCCTCCAGGGGAGTTTATCGGGGCCGGGCTGTGGCAACTGTTCAAGGGCATCGAGTCGCCCTACAAGTCGGTGCTCAAGCTGCTGCTGACCGAGGTCTACGCAAGCGAACACCCGAACGTGCGCTGCCTGAGCCTGCGCTTCAAACAGGCGGTGTTCAGCCATCAGGTAGACCTGGATGAGTTGGACCCGTACATCATGGTCTACCGCCGTATCGAGGAGTACCTCAAGGCCCGCAACGAGCTGGAGCGCCTGGAATTGGTGCGGCGCAGCCTGTACCTGAAGGTCAACCGCAAGCTCAGCGCCGGCCAGCGCACCGCCGGTTGGCAACGGCAACTGCTGGAACGCCTGGCGCATGAGTGGAGCTGGGACACGCGCCAACTGGCCCTGCTGGACAGCCGCAGCCAATGGAAAGTGCGCCAGGTCGCCTCCGAGCGCCGTGCTCTGGTCAATGAGTTGAACTACAGCTACCGCTTCCTCACGCAGTTCACCCGCAGCGAACAGACCGCCAGCGCGGTCAATAAGCGCGAACTCAATGTACTGGGCCGCCGCTTGTACGCGGCGTTCGAGCGCAAGGCCGGCAAGGTCGAGTTCATCAACCCCGGCATCGCCCCTGACCTGGCCGAAGATACCTTGACTCTGGTGCAGTCGCCCAACCGCAAGGAGCCGGGCCAACACCATTGGGGCCTGTATAACGGCAACCTTACCGCTCTCGAATGGGAACACTTTGCACCGATCAAACGCAGCCGCGACCTGCTGGAAATGCTCACCTGGTGCCATCGCAACGGCGTGATCGACAGCAGCACCCGCCTGGCGCTGCACCCCGGCACCAGTGACATGACCGAGTTCGAGCTGTTCAACCTGCTGGGCAGCCTGCAACAGACCATCACCCTGCCCCTGGCCAGTGTCGACGAGGTCCGCTTGCTGCGCCCGGCAGTGCCAGAAGAGGTGCTGCTGCTGATCAACGTCGGGGTTGACCCGCTCAAGCATCATCGCGACCTGAATATTCTGATGACCACGGAGCGCACCGACTCCCTGAGCTATGCCGGCGTGCGCGACAACCTGGTGCTGACCCTGGACCAAGTCACACTCAACAGCTGGAACGAAGTGATGGTCAGCCGCTATGACGGCCCGCACGCCCTGCTCGACTGCCTGCGCGACTATCTCAACCAATTGCCATCGAACCATCTGCCACGCCTGCGAGTGCGTTGTTTTTGTCACAACCGGGCACAGTTCATTGCCCAGCGGGTGGAAGAGGTATTCGACACCGCGCAGCATCTGCTGCTCGGCCAAGGCAATCATCGCTACCTGCTCCAGGTGCAGCAGCATTATCACGTCATGGAACTGGTACCGGGCCAAGCCACCCATGTATCACTGCCGACTCAGGACGCGCTGATCGCTTACCTTAGCGAGGAGCTGGCCAGCTACAGCCCGTGGCACCTGGACGCCATGGCCTTGGAAGACCACGACCTGGCGCTGCTGCTGCCCATGGGCCAAGCCGAGTGTGTGCAGGTGTTCTACCGGGTCAATGAAGGCTTCGCCGACGTCTATGTGCTCGACGAATTCAACGCGCTCTGGCAACAGCGCTTGCCGTTTCATGATGAGCAAAGCCTCTTGGCCCCACTGCAACGCTTTTTGCAATCGATCCTGTACCGTCGGGAAGCGCTATCGTCCCTGGACACCCAGCAACCCGCGGGCGAGGTACAGATCCTGTACTACCAACTGTTGCCATCGGGCAACGGCCGGGCGCGGGGCGTGGAGCCACGGCCGGCCCCGCAAGACCCGGCCAACAAGGCGTTTTATGACGTGCAGGCCATCATCGGTAAAGGCGCGCCAGGCCAGGTAGGGATCACCCTGTACTGTAATCAGCGGGAGTTTTCCGAACTGGAATTTGGCGACCAGCTGTTTGCAGTGGTCGCCCGGGAGATCGTCGGGCAACGTCGGGAAACCGAGCGTTACCGCGGCTATATCACTGACCTGGATCTGTCGGGGCTGCTCGGTGATGTGCAAAGCCCAAGCAATCTGTACCTGCGCTATAAAGCCGAACTGGAACAGTCACTCAATGCGGCCTTGGATCAGGTTTAGAGCGGGAAGGCGCCACCATCTTTGGGCTGGCCTTCGACGCTGAGCAATTCCAGCTTGAGGGTCTTGCCGCCAGGCGCCGGCCAGTCGATGTGCTGGCCCACTTGCAGGCCAAGCAATGCGCTGCCCACGGGCGCCATGATCGAAATCTTGCCTTCGTCGGCGTTCGCGTGCTTGGGGTAGACCAGCGTCAGGTGATAGTCCTTGCCGCTGCTTTGTTCACGACAATGCACGCTGGAATTCATGGTCACGACACCCGCAGGCACTTCATCGTGACCAACCACGTCTTCGGCGCGGTCGAGTTCGGCTTGCAACGCTTCGACGCCGGGAAACTCGTCGCCCAAGCGGTCGATCAGTTGCTCCAGACGCTGCACGTCAAGACGGGTAAGAATGATGGACGGTGCGGTGGTCATGATTCAGGCAGACTCCTTTTTTCTGCACAAAAAAGCAAAACCCCGCCAGGAAAAGGCGGGGTTCTCACGGACCTCGATGAATGGAGGTGTATCCGGACACTACCACAGCGACACAAATAAACAAGACGCCGTCAGGTGCTCGCCTTGCGCTGCTCGGCCTCGGCGCAGATCACCCGGCGCCGCGCATCGTCGGCAGAGCGCCATTCCCGGATGTCTTCTACATGGCGAAAGCAGCCAAGGCAGACTTTCCGCTCGTCCAGGCGACACAAACTGATACAAGGTGACGGCACCGCCGGGCTGACATTGCTGAACAGCGGCTTGGGCGGGCGTACGGCTACAGGCTCACTCACCATCAGATCTCGTCGAAATCCAGCTCGACGCCGGTGTATTCCTGAACCAGGCGCATGAGCATCTCACCCAGCAACTCTTCACTCTTGTCGCACTGCCATGTGCCGCTTTCTTCATCGTAGTCGAAGTGAACGCCACCGGAGCGCGCCGCCAGCCACAACTGACGCAGCGGCTCCTGGCGACTGAAGATCAATTGCTGGCCGCTCTCGAACTTGACCGTCAGCACACCGGCCGAGCTTTCCAGGTCCACGTCCAGGCCGCTGTCGTCGAAAATATCTTCCAGCTTCTCTTGGGTGGCATCCACCAGGTCGTGAAAACGGGCTTCGGTCAAACTCATTGTGGCAACCTCAAAAGTGTCTGGTTTTGCTCAAGCGCCGCACGATACGGGCGAGCTTCGCCGATTGCAAAGGATACTGATTTCATCACGGATGACGGTACGAAATATCCCCAGGCATCGTAGCCTGCTTCCCTACTGTCTCGGCAAACCCCCGCCGGACGGGTGGTGCGGCGCATAGGCAAGCTGGCGGGTGGTCGGTATACTCGGGCGCAATTAATGCATATTCAAGGATTTCGCCATGAAGCGCCTGATCTCTTCCCTTGCTGCGCTCGTCGCGGTCGCTTGCCTCGTTAGTGCCTGTGGCCAGAAAGGCCCGCTGTACCTGCCGGATGACAGCAAAGATCCAAACGAACAGGCGCAATCGTCGCAAAAGCCGTCAAAGGCCCATAAGCACGACACCTACTAAGTTAAGGGAAACTTATGGACGCTTTTAACTACCGGGACGGCGAGCTGTTCGCGGAAGGCGTGGCCTTGTCCGCGATTGCCCAGCGCTTCGGCACCCCGACCTATGTGTACTCGCGTGCGCATATCGAAGCTCAATACCGCTCGTTCACCGACGCCCTCGACGGCGTGCCGCACCTGGTGTGCTACGCAGTCAAGGCCAACTCCAACCTGGGTGTACTCAATGTCCTGGCGCGTCTTGGCGCTGGTTTTGACATCGTGTCCCGTGGCGAGCTGGAACGCGTACTGGCCGCCGGCGGCCAGGCGGACAAAATCGTCTTCTCCGGGGTCGGCAAGAGCCGCGAAGACATGCGCCGCGCCCTGGAAGTCGGCGTACATTGCTTCAACGTCGAATCCACCGACGAACTGGAGCGCCTGCAAATGGTCGCCGCCGAGATGGGCGTGCGTGCGCCGATCTCCCTGCGCGTCAATCCGGATGTCGACGCCGGCACCCACCCGTACATCTCCACCGGTCTCAAAGAGAACAAGTTCGGCATTGCCATCGCCGACGCCGAGGACGTGTACATCCGCGCCGCCCAACTGCCGAACCTGGAAGTGCTGGGTGTCGACTGCCATATCGGCTCGCAACTGACCACCCTGCCACCGTTCCTGGATGCCCTCGACCGCCTGCTGGCCTTGATCGACCGCCTGGGCGAGTGCGGCATCTACCTGCACCACATCGACCTCGGTGGTGGCGTGGGCGTGCGTTATCGCGATGAAGAGCCGCCGCTGATTGCCGACTATATCCAGGCCGTGCGCGAACGCATCGAAGGCCGCGACCTCACGCTGATGTTCGAGCCAGGCCGCTACATCGTCGCCAACGCAGGCGTGCTGCTGACCCAGGTCGAGTACCTCAAGCACACCGAGCACAAGGATTTCGCCATCGTCGATGCGGCGATGAACGACCTGATCCGCCCGGCCCTGTACCAGGCCTGGATGGATGTCACCGCCGTGACGCCGCGCACAAGCGACGCCCGCGCCTATGACATCGTCGGGCCCATCTGCGAGACCGGCGACTTCCTGGCCAAGGATCGTGAGTTGGCGCTTGAAGAAGGTGATCTGCTGGCCGTGCATTCGGCCGGAGCCTACGGGTTTGTCATGAGTTCCAACTACAACACCCGCGGGCGCACCGCCGAGGTGCTGGTGGACGGTGATCAAGCATTTGAAGTGCGTCGCCGCGAGACGGTAGCCGAGTTGTATGCTGGCGAAAGCCTGCTGCCGGAGTAAGCCATGCTGCTGCGTTTTACCAAGATGCACGGGCTGGGTAATGATTTCATGGTCCTCGACCTGGTCAGCCAGCACGCGCACATCCTGCCCAAGCACGCCAAACAGTGGGGCGATCGCCACACCGGGATCGGTTTCGACCAGTTGCTGCTGGTCGAGGCGCCGAGCAACCCGGAGGTGGATTTCCGTTACCGGATCTTCAACTCCGACGGTTCCGAAGTGGAACAGTGTGGCAACGGCGCGCGCTGCTTTGCGCGCTTTGTGCTCGACAAACGCCTGACTGCCAAACGCCAGATTCGCGTCGAAACCAAGGGTGGCGTGATCGAACTGGACATCCGCAATGATGGCCAGATCAGCGTCAACATGGGCGCCCCACGCCTGGTGCCGGCGGATATTCCGTTCCAGGCCACCGAGCAGGCCCTCAGTTACCCACTGGACGTGGAGGGCAAAACCGTGGAGGTCGCCGCCGTGTCCATGGGCAACCCCCATGCGGTGCTGCGGGTCACCGACATCAATAACGCCCCCGTGCATGAACTGGGGCCGAAGATCGAACATCACCCGCGCTTTCCGGCACGGGTCAATGTGGGCTTCCTGCAGGTGATCGACCGTAACCGTGCGCAATTGCGCGTATGGGAACGCGGCGCCGGCGAAACCCAGGCTTGCGGCACCGGTGCTTGCGCCGCTGCCGTGGCCGCGATCAGCCAGGGGTGGATGGATTCGCCACTGTTGATCGACCTGCCCGGCGGACGTTTGTCCATCGAATGGGCAGGCCCTGGCCACCCGGTGATGATGACCGGGCCAGCCACGCGTGTATACGAAGGACAGGTCCGTCTATGAGTGAGCCAAGCTAATGACCGATAAGCCTCAAGTACCCGCACACGCTACCCCGAGTGAAAGCCTGGAGGCCGCTGCTGTCGCGGCGTACCTTGAGGCTAATCCGGACTTCTTCGTCGAGCACGAAGAACTGCTGCCGGCCCTGCGCATCCCCCACCAGCGCGGCGATACCGTGTCGCTGGTGGAGCGGCAAATGAAGATCCTGCGCGAGCGCAACATTGAAATGCGCCACCGACTCTCTCATCTGATGGACGTGGCCCGCGACAACGACCGCTTGTTCGACAAGACCCGCCGCCTGATTCTGGCCCTGATGGATGCCGCCAGCCTGGAAGAAACGGTGATCGCCGTGGAAGACAGCCTGCGCGAGGATTTCCAGGTGCCCTTCGTCAGCCTGATCCTGTTCAGCGACAACCCGATGCCGGTGGGGCGCTGGGTCACAGGTGGCGAAGCGCAGACGGCCATCGGTGGCCTGCTGTCCGAAGGCAAGACCGTCAGCGGCACCTTGCGCGAGCATGAGCTGGACTTCCTGTTTGGCGCCGAACAGCGCAAGCAGATCGGCTCTACGGCCGTTATCGCCCTCAGCCATCAAGGCTTGCACGGGGTACTGGCCATCGCCAGCCGCGACCCGGCGCACTACAAAAGCTCGGTGGGCACGTTGTTCCTGACCTATATCGCCGAAGTGCTGGGCCGCGTCCTGCCACGCCACACCACCACCCTGCGCGCGGTGCGCTGATCATGGAGCGGCAACTGGACGCTTACTGCGCTCACCTGCGCAATGAGCGCCAGGTGTCGTCCCACACGCTGGAAGCTTATCGGCGGGACTTGAACAAGGTCCTGGCCTATTGCGAAAAACAGCACGTCAGCAGTTGGAAGGCCCTGGATATCCAGGCCCTGCGCAGCCTGGTCGCCCGGTTGCACCAACAGGGCCAATCCTCCCGCAGCCTGTCTCGCCTGCTATCGGCGGTGCGCGGCCTCTATCACTACCTCAATCGCGAAGGCCTGTGCGACCACGACCCGGCCAATGGCCTGTCACCGCCCAAAGGCGAACGGCGCCTGCCCAAGACCCTGGACACAGACCGCGCCCTGCAATTGCTCGACGGTGCCGTCGAGGATGACTTCCTGGCCCATCGCGACCAGGCAATCCTGGAGCTGTTCTACTCCTCGGGCCTGCGCCTGTCGGAGCTGACGGGCCTGAACCTCGATCAGTTAGACCTCGCCGATGGCCTGGTGCAAGTGCTCGGCAAAGGCAGCAAGACGCGCGTACTGCCCGTGGGCAGGAAAGCCCGCGAAGCCTTGCAGCTATGGCTGCCGCTACGCCTTCTGACCAACCCTGCAGACGATGCCGTGTTTGTCAGCCAGCAAGGCCGGCGCCTGGGGCCGCGCGCGATTCAACTGCGGGTCAAGGCTGCCGGCGAGCGCGAGCTGGGGCAGAATCTGCACCCGCACATGTTGCGTCATTCCTTTGCCAGCCACCTGCTCGAATCCTCCCAGGACCTGCGCGCCGTGCAGGAGCTGCTCGGGCACTCGGATATCAAGACCACGCAAATCTACACCCACCTCGACTTCCAGCACCTGGCAACGGTGTACGACAGCGCCCATCCACGGGCCAAACGCATCAAGGGCGGCGACTCATGAGTATCAAGCTGATTACCTTCGACCTGGACGATACCCTCTGGGACAACGTACCCGTCATCATCAGCGCCGAAGCGTCGATGCGCGAATGGCTGGCGACCCACGCGTCCAAGGTCGGCGACCTGCCCCTTGAGCATTTTGCCAGCCTGCGCCAGCAGGTGCTGCAGCGTCATCCCGAACTCAAACACCGTATCAGCCTGCTGCGTCATCGCGTGTTGATGCATGCGTTCGAGGAGGCCGGTTATCCCCAGCCTGAGGCCACAGAGATGGCGGATGTCTGCTTCGAAGCGTTCATCCACGCACGCCACCAACTCACCGTGTTTCCGGAAGCCGAGCCGATGCTCAAGGCGCTGCGCCAGCACTTCCTGCTCGGCGTGATCACCAATGGCAATGCCGATGTGCAGCGTGTGGGCCTGGCGGACTACTTTCACTTTGCCCTGCGCGCTGAAGATATCGGCATCGCCAAGCCGGATGCACGGCTGTTTCATGAAGCACTGCAACGTGGCGGTGTGGACGCCAGCGCGGCAGTGCATGTGGGCGATCATCCTGGGGATGACATCGCCGGCGCGCAGCAAGCGGGACTGCGGGCGGTGTGGTTCAACCCCACGGGCAAGGCCTGGGAGGGTGACAAGCGCCCGGATGCGCAGATTCGCAGCCTGACGGAGTTACCGCCACTGCTGAGTCGCTGGAGCTAACACTGACCCCAATGTGGGAGCTGGCTTGCCTGCGATAGCGGTGGATCAGTCAACACAGGGCTCGCAGATAGACCGCTATCGCAGGCAAGCCAGCTCCCACAGGGTATTGCAGCAAACCGGTAAATTGCTCCAGGCATGAAAAAGCCCGCAGCGACGGCGGGCTTTTTCTTACAAGCAGGAGGCAGACCTCAGATAGGTCGGCTGCCGTACTTGTTATCCGGCTTCTTCGGTGGATCAGCCACCACGTTGGCCTCGACTTCCTGCACTTTGCCGCCTTTAGCGAGGAACTCTTCCATCGCACGCGCCAGGGCATCGCGCTCTTTGTTCTTGGCTTCAACGCTCGGCAACTCGTCTACCGACACAGCCGCCTTGGCTTTGCCTTTGGCTTTGGGAGCCGCGTCATCGCCAACACTGTCATCGACGTCCTCAGCAACGTCTTCGGCCGCAACTTCAAGACCGTCTTCGGTGTCGTCTTCATCACCTACTTCGAGGTCGTCTTGTTCCAGATCATCGTCGCTCATGTTCTACCTCATGACTTGCGAAAAGCAGATTAGTTATAGCCCAGCTTCACCCTCTGTCGAGGTTGCCGGAAAAAAATCAACATCCACTGGATCACCAGTGGCTTATGCCCCTTCACCATGCAAGGTGGCGAGGACTTTACG
>NZ_BCBO01000011.1:0-13017 GCF_001320835.1 Pseudomonas sp. NBRC 111138
GCACCGCCATGATCACGGTGCTCGCCCAGATAAACACCTTGCCAGGTCCCTATCGCCAAGCGGCCGGCCTTGACCGGCAAACTCAGCTGGCAGCCCAGCAGACTGGCCTTGAAGTGCGCCGGCAGATCATCCGGACCTTCGTCGTTATGTTCAAACCCTGCGCGACCTTGTGGCACCAGCAGGTTGAAAAAACGCTCGAAGTCACGGCGAACCGCCGGGTCGGCATTCTCGTTGACGGTCAACGAGGCCGAGGTGTGCTGCAGCCACAGATGCAACAGGCCCACACGGCACGCCCTCAATTCAGGCAAGCCGGCAAGCAACTCGTCCGTTACCAAGTGAAAGCCCCGGGGCTTGGCCCGCAGGGTAATCAGGGTCTGTTGCCACATACAGTTCTCCGCCCATCGGCGCGCATTCTAGCGCGCTCTGGGAAAAAACAAAGTGCCTAATACGCCTTCATGCCTGTAAGACATTTGCACCCTTAAAAGTGCAGTGTGGATCCCATCACAAAGTCGATAAAAAACCCATGCACCTTTAGCCACAGACAAACGCCGGGCAAAAAAATGCCCGGCAAGCCGGGCATGTTTTTTTCGCGTAGTTACAAGTTGTAGCCGCGCTCGTTGTGTTGCGCCAGGTCGAGGCCGACCGCCTCTTCTTCTTCGGTGACACGCAGGCCCATGACCATGTCGAGCACCTTGAGGATGACGTAGGTCACAATCGCCGTGTAGATCACGGTGAAGCCCACGCCTTTGCACTGGATCCAGACCTGGGCCGCGATGTCGGTCACGGTGCCGAAGCCGCCCAGAGCAGGAGCTGCGAACACACCGGTGAGGATCGCACCGACGATACCGCCAATACCGTGCACGCCGAAGGCGTCCAGGGAGTCGTCATAACCCAGTTTGCGCTTGAGGCTGGTCGCGCAGAAGAAGCACACCACACCGGCGACCAGACCAATCACCAGGGCGCCCATCGGGCCCACGGTGCCAGCCGCTGGTGTCACGGCGACGAGGCCGGCGACCACGCCCGAGGCGATACCCAGTGCGCTTGGCTTGCCGTGGGTGATCCACTCGGCAAACATCCAGCCCAGGGCCGCAGCTGCGGTAGCGATTTGAGTTACCAGCATCGCCATGCCCGCGGTGCCGTTGGCCGCCGCAGCGGAACCGGCGTTGAAGCCAAACCAGCCGATCCACAGCATGGCCGCGCCCACCAGGGTATAGCCCAGGTTATGCGGGGCCATCGGGGTGGTGGGGAAGCCTTTGCGCTTGCCGAGCACGATGCACGCCACCAGGCCAGCCACACCCGCGTTGATGTGCACAACGGTGCCGCCGGCGAAGTCCAGCACGCCCCAGTCCCACATCAGGCCGCCATTGCCGCTCCAGACCATGTGCGCAATCGGCGCATAGACCAGGGTGAACCAGATAGCCATGAAGATCAGCATCGCGGAGAACTTCATACGCTCAGCGAAAGCACCGACGATCAGCGCCGGAGTAATGATGGCAAAGGTCATCTGGAAGGTGATGAACACGGCTTCCGGAAACAGCGCCGCCGGCCCGGTGATGCTGGCTGGGGTGACACCCGCCAGGAACGCCTTGCCCATGCCGCCGAAGAAGGAATTGAAGTTGACCACACCTTGTTCCATACCGGTGGTATCGAACGCGATGCTGTAGCCGTAGACAACCCACAGGATGCTGATCAGGCCAGTGATGGCGAAGCACTGCATCATCACCGACAGAATATTCTTGGAGCGGACCATGCCGCCGTAGAACAGCGCCAGGCCAGGGATGGTCATGAACAGCACCAGCGCGGTGGCGGTAAGCATCCAGGCGGTGTCGCCGGAATTGAGGACTGGAGCAGCCACTTCATCTGCCGCCATGGCCAGGCTTGGCATTACGATGGACAGCAGGGCTCCGAGCCCTGCGAATTTACGCAGAGTCATATTGTTTTCTCCTGGGGCGTTGGGGTTTGGCGGCTTAGATTGCGTCGGTATCGGTTTCGCCGGTACGGATGCGAATAGCCTGTTCCAGATTGACCACGAAGATCTTGCCGTCACCGATCTTGCCGGTGTTGGCCGCCTTGGTTATCGCCTCGATAACCCGGTCAAGATCCTTGTCGTCAATGGCGACATCGATCTTCACCTTCGGCAGGAAATCGACCACGTATTCCGCGCCGCGATACAGCTCGGTATGACCCTTCTGCCGACCGAAGCCCTTGACCTCAGTAACGGTAATGCCCTGCACGCCGATCTCGGACAGTGACTCGCGTACATCGTCCAACTTGAACGGCTTGATGATGGCAGTGACTAGCTTCATGAAAACTCTCTCCCGAATTTGGTGGACTTGCCCCAGGAAAACAAACCCGTCTCAAGTCTAAGCGCAGTGCCTGGCTTTGTAACGCATCGTCGCCTCGGCATTTGCCGTCGCGACGCCAGCGAACCACTGGTGACGAGCCCTGTACCCCGGATCCGTCGGCGCACTGCATTCGTCACAGCGACTGCATCAGTGCATGGGTCATGATCGTCTAAGCAGAAACCTTGCCAGCTCCGTAAAAACCACCGAAATCAATCCTTTGCCCGCTTATGCCCACCTACGGGGCGCCTGCGCGGCCGCAATGCGCATCAAAACAGTGCGCAGCCGCCCGCCCCAATGCGCGAAAACCGTGCGCAGCGGGGCGTGAAAATGACTATAGACGCTGCGTGGTACACTGCCGGCCAACTGTTTTCCGGAATATGTCCAATGCTCGCGCCCAAAGACTTCCTCGACGCCCTGAGCGGCCACGCCTCTCGCCTGTTCAGCGGCGACACTCCGCTGCCCCGCAATGAAATCGAAAGCCAGTTCAAGGCTTTGCTACAGAGCGGTTTCAGCAAGCTCGACCTGGTCAGCCGGGAAGAGTTTGACAGCCAGATGGTGGTGCTGGCCCGCACACGTGCGCGGCTGGAGAGCCTGGAGGCGAAGGTGGCTGAACTTGAAGCACGGTTGACGCCACCCTCTGCTGAATAAACACGGTGAGTGTGGGAGCTGGCTTGCCTGCGATGGCGGTGCATCAGCGGATGATTCTTTGCTGACACACCGCCATCGCAGGCAAGCCAGCTCCCACATTCTGTTTTGCGTTGCCGTCCGGATACGTTCTGTAAAACCTCCCCCGCCCCGCTCCATCCCACCTCGTCTACCCTTGAAAAAACCGCAGGAAGCGGCCCTCCCATTCAAGGAACGAGCATGTCCCTCGCCATCGTCCACAGCCGCGCCCAGGTCGGTGTAGAAGCCCCCGCCGTCACCGTCGAGGTGCACATGGCCAATGGTCTGCCGTCTCTCACTCTCGTGGGTTTGCCCGAAACTGCAGTGAAGGAAAGCAAGGATCGCGTGCGCAGCGCCATCCTCAACTCGGCGCTGCAATATCCGGCCCGCCGCATTACGCTCAATCTCGCGCCCGCCGACCTGCCCAAGGACGGCGGGCGTTTTGATCTGGCGATTGCCCTGGGCATCCTGGCAGCCAGTGTGCAAGTGCCGGCGCTGATGCTCGATGACGTGGAATGCCTTGGGGAATTGGCGCTGTCCGGCGAGGTGCGTGCGGTGAAAGGGGTACTGCCGGCCGCGCTGGCGGCGCGCAAGGCTGGGCGCACCGTGATAGTGCCGCGCGCCAATGCCGAGGAGGCGTGCCTGGCGTCGGGGCTCAAAGTGATTGCGGTGGACCACCTGCTGCAAGTGGTGGCACACCTGAATGGGCACGTGCCGATTGAGCCTTACAGGTCCGACGGCTTGCTGTACTTGAACAAGCCTTACCCAGACCTGTGTGAAGTGCAGGGCCAACTCGCGGCCAAGCGAGCATTGCTGATCGCGGCGGCGGGCGCGCATAACCTGTTGTTCAGCGGGCCACCGGGCACAGGCAAGACTTTACTGGCCAGCCGGCTACCGGGCTTGCTGCCGCCGTTGAGCGAGCAGGAAGCGCTGGAAGTGGCCGCAATCCAATCCGTGGTCAGCCTGGCACCGCTGAGCCATTGGCCAAACCGCCCGTTTCGCCAGCCGCACCACTCGGCATCCGGGCCGGCGCTGGTGGGTGGCGGCTCGAAGCCACAACCGGGGGAAATCACCCTGGCTCATCACGGGGTGTTGTTCCTGGATGAACTGCCAGAGTTCGATCGCAAGGTACTGGAGGTGCTGCGCGAGCCATTGGAGTCGGGGCACATCGTGATCTCCCGCGCCCGTGACCGCGTGAGCTTCCCGGCGCGCTTTCAACTGGTCGCGGCGATGAACCCCTGCCCTTGCGGCTACATGGGCGAGCCCAGCGGGCGTTGTCGGTGTACACCGGAGCAGATCCAGCGCTATCGCAACAAGCTCTCCGGGCCGTTGCTGGACCGGATTGATTTGCACCTGACAGTCGCGCGGGAGGTCACTGCGCTGAACCCCGCCCAACAAGCCGGTGATACCACCGCGCAAGCGTCCGCTCAGGTGGCGCAAGCCCGGGAACGCCAGCACCAGCGCCAGGGTTGCGCCAATGCATTCCTCGATCTGCCCCGGCTGCGCGAACACTGCCAGTTGGCCAAAGCCGATGAAAGCTGGCTGGAGAGCGCGTGTGAGCGGCTGACATTATCACTGCGCGCAGCCCATCGATTGCTCAAGGTGGCTCGCACCCTGGCGGACCTTGAGCAAGTGGAAGGCATCGCCCGCCATCATTTGGCGGAGGCGTTGCAGTACCGACCAGCCGCAAATGGCTAGCACTTGTCAGGCAAAATCCAGCAGCAGCCTCGCCACTTCCAGCACTTCTTGCAGCGCCGCTTCTGCGGACTCTGCGGAAGGCTTGAGCATCAGGTCATCGGCATAGCCCATCGCCAGGGCGAAGATCTGCCGTGCAGCGCGTTGAGCCGACTCGCAGCGAAAGACGCTATCGGCAACGCCCCGCTCGATCACCTCGGCAAGCATGCTTTGCCATTGGGCGTTGATTACCAGATAAGCCTGGGTCATTTGCGCGTCATGCATGGCCTCGTCCCAGGCGTCGAGCCACAGCGCCCAGCCGGCGTCAGCGGTGCTGGGCAGGCAGTCGCGCAAAAAACCCACGAGCGCCTCCAGGGGTGGCGCATCGGCCAACGGCTCGCGCACTTCATCCAGTTGCTCATTGGCAAAGCGTACGAAGGCTTCGCGGCGCAGTTCATTCCAGTCGCTGAAGTAGTGATAGACATGACTGCGCGACAAGCCGGCATGTTCGGCGAGGTCACGGGTGGATACATCGGCGAAACCCTTGCTGCGAAACAGCTCCAGGGCGGCGGCGATGATCTGGTCTTTACGGTCGGTACGCGACATGGGCAATTCCTTCGAGCACGAGCAGATAAGCGGCGCTTGCTTTTTGAGCGATCGCTCAAGGATACTTGAGCAGTCGCTCAATAATAGCGTCTATTACTCCTCTGGTGCACCCATGACATCCGTCACCCCACAAATTCTGATCGAAGAAAGCAAGAAAATCGGCCAGCAGTCTGCCAGCCAGACCCTCAAGGCTATTGCCAGAGCCTATCCCGGCAAGCTGTCTTGCACCTTGTCGCTGGTGGCGCTGGAGAACGCGCTGTTGTTGGCTTACCCACTGTTTGCCGGGTTCGCGGTGGATTCGATTATCCGTGGCGATACCACCAGTGCGTTGCTGTATGCCGCCGTGGTCATGGCGTTCTGGGCCGTTGGGGCGGCGAGACGGGCGCTGGACACCCGTACGTTCACGCGCATCTACGCGGACCTTGCGGTGCCGGTCATTCTCAACCAGCGCCAACAGAACCACAGCACCTCGAAATCGGCGGCACGGGTAGTACTTGCTCGGGAGTTTGTCGACTTCTTTGAAAAGCACGTGCCTATCATCGCCACGGCGTTGGTGTCGATTGTGGGCGCGGCAGTGATGCTGATCGTGATTGAGCCATGGGTAGGCATGGCGTGCCTGGCGGCCCTGCTGCTGTGCATCACCTTGTTGCCGCGTTTTGCCCAGCGCAATCAGGCGCTGCACGAACGTCTGAACAACCGCCTGGAAAAAGAAATCGGCCTGGTCGAAAAGGTCGGCGCGCCGACCCTGCGACGCCACTACCAGGTGCTGTCACGCCTGCGCATCTGGCTGTCAGACCGCGAGGCTGCGGCGTTCCTGTTTATCGGCATGACCGCGGCCTTACTGTTCGTGGTTGCGATCAGCCAATTGGCCATGTCCCCAGCGGTGAAGGCCGGCCACATCTACGCCGTCATGACCTATCTGTGGACCTTCGTCACCAGCCTGGACGAAGCGCCAGGCATGGTCGACCAACTGGCGCGGCTCAAGGACATTGGCAAGCGCGTAGACCCAGGGCTTGGGGAGGCCTGAGCCTCAACGAAACCGATCCACCTCATGGCGCAAGCCTGCCGCCAAGGTCTCCAGTTCCTTGGCGGTAACCGCCAGGTTGGACACCACTTCACGCTGCTCGCTGTTGGCCAGCGCAATGCTCTGCAGGTTGCTGCTGAGCAAGGTCGCGGTGCTGCTCTGTTCCTGGGTGGCGGTGGTGATCGCTGCGAACTGCTGGCCGGCCGAGCGGCTTTGCTCGTCGATACGCGCCAGGGCCGAGGCCACATCGGCGTTGCGCGACAGGCCTTCCTGCATCAGCGCATTGCCGTGCTCCATGGTGCTGATGGCGTTACCGGTTTCCTGCTGGATGCTCTGGATCATGCCGGAGATTTCATCGGTGGCCTGACGGGTGCGCGAAGCCAGGTTGCGCACTTCGTCGGCGACCACGGCGAAGCCACGGCCTTGCTCGCCGGCGCGCGCAGCCTCGATGGCGGCGTTGAGCGCCAGCAGGTTGGTCTGTTCAGCGATGGCGGTAATCACGCCGACGATCCCGCCGATTTCCTGGGAACGCTGGCCCAGGGTGTTGATCACGGCAGCGGTGCTGTTCAGCGCAGTGGCGATATGTTCCAGGGACGATGACGCCTCTTGCATCGAACTGCGGCCGATACGGGTTTGCTGGGCATTCTCTTGAGCCAGGCGCTCGGTGTTGCCCATGTTGTCGGCAATGTTCAGCGAGGTAGCACTGAACTCTTCCACCGCACCGGCCATGCTGGTGATCTCGCCGGACTGCTGCTCCATGCCTTCATAGGCACCGCCGGACAAGCCCGACAGCGCCTGGGCGCGGCTGTTGACCTGTTCGGCGGCGGTACGGATATGCGACACCATGGTCGACAGCGCCTCACCCATCTGGTTGAAACTACGCGCCAGCTGGCCGATTTCGTCATGGCTGGACACATTGAGCCGCGCACTCAAATCGCCCGCGCCCAGGGCCTGGGCCTGGCGCACCAGCTCGCTCAATGGCGCCAGCTTGCTGCGCAACAGCCACACCGTGGCGCCCACTGCCAGTAACATCGCCAGCACACTGCCGATCACCAGGCGGATGCCGACTTCCCAGGTCACTGCGCGAATCTCAGCCTTGGGCATGCTCGCTACCACCGCCCAAGGGCCGCCTTCAAACGGCACCGAGACACTATAGAAATCTTCGTTTTTGTCGCTCCAGAAACGGCCAGCACCCGGCTTTTTCGCCAGGTCGAGCATCACGGCAATCGCCTGATCCGGCGCTTGTACGCCAGCCGGCGGCACCAGCCAGTGCTTTTGCTCATCCAGCAGCGCGAGGGAGCCGGTCTGGCCGATGCGGAAGCGCTTGAGGTTTTCAAACTGGGCGTTCTGGGCATCGGTGTAATCGAAACCGATGAACAGCACGGCGATGACCTGCCCACTGCTGTCACGTACGGGGCTGTATTGGGTCATGTAGGAGCGGTCGAACAACACGGCACGGCCGATGTAGGTCTGGCCGCTCACAACGCGCTGGTAGGCCGCGCCCTGACGGTCGAGCACGGTGCCAATGGCGCGATTGCCGTCCTGCTTGGTCAGGGAGGTGCTGACGCGGATAAAGTCGTCGCCGCTGCGCACGAACACCGTGGCCACGCCACCGGACATCTGCTTGAACTCATCCACCTCTTCGAAGTTATTGTTCAGCACCTCATTGCCCAGATAGAGGCTCGGCGTCTGCACGCCGGCCACGGCCACGGACTGGTCCGCACGCACACTCAAGCCGGCGCCGAAGCGCTTTTCAAACAGCCCGCTCAAACGCTGGGTGCTTTCACGCAAGGTGCTGTGGAAGGTGTTGAGTTGGTCGGCGAGCAAACGTGCCTCACTGGCCAAGTGTTCCTCGCGGGTGGCGAGGTTGGCGGAGTCGAGGGTACGCAAGGCAAAGACCGTACTGCCGCTGATCACGACAGCCAGAATCACGGCGAGTGCAAGGCCTAACTGGGAGGCAATCCGGGCACGAGGTTGAGACATGACAGCTCCTGGCCGAGGCCAGGATCATCCTGATCTCATAGCGCTGCTCGGCAAATTATCTAGTGGGAAACGGTAGTGCACGAGGGTTCCAACACCTTTCTTCGGCGGCATTTGGCAATACTTGAGCGAATCACAGGGGTATCCCGCAAACGATTGCACAAAAGGTCCGGCCCTACTCAATCGAGGCGTTCAACCTGAGGCAATTCCATCGCCTTGACTTCACCCTGAAGAAATTCCGCCAGCCGTCGCAAACGTTCGCCACCCGGACGGGTTTTCGGCCACACCAGGTAGTAGCTTTCCCCACTGGCGACCGCCGTAGGCCACGGCAGGCTCAAGCGTCCCTGCGCCACGTCTTCGGCCACCATCAGCAAATCCCCCATGGAGACGCCATAGCCTCGGGCGGCGGCTATCATGCCCAGTTCAAGCGTGTCGAACACCTGCCCACCCTTGAGTGAAACGTGAGATGACAACCCCATGCGCTGCAGCCAGTAACGCCAGTCGCGGCGGTCAGGCGTCGGGTGCAGCAGTTCGGCGGTTGCCAGCCGCGTCACGTCCCAGGGACCGTCGTCCAACAGATTCGGCGCTCCCACCGGGATAAGCATTTCCGCAAACAGATAACTGGCCTCCCAGTCCGCCGGAAAGTGCCCGTTGCTGAGCAACACCGCGCAGTCGAATGGCTCTTGGTTGAAGTCCACTTCATCAATGCTCATCCACGCACTGGTGAGTTGCACCTCATTGCCTGGCTGCAACGCGCGGAAGCGACTCAACCGCGCCAGCAGCCAGCGCATGGTCAAGGTGGACGGCGCCTTCATACGCAGGATGTCATCTTCGGCATTCAAGGTATGGCAAGCACGCTCCAGGGCAGCGAAGCCTTCCCGTACGCCTGGCAGCAACAAACGCGCCGCTTCCGTGAGCTGCAACGTGCGCCCGCTGCGCTGGAACAATCGGCAGGCGAAATAATCTTCGAGCGTACGGATATGCCGGCTGATCGCACTCTGGGTAATCGACAATTCCTCAGCCGCACGGGTAAACGAGTGGTGACGGGAGGCGGCTTCAAATGCCCGCAAGGCATAAAGAGGAGGAAGACGACGAGACATGCTGAAAGCTCCGACTGCGCAATCTGGAAACCCTACCAGAATCGCTCATGCATGAGTTTTAATCATGCCAACGATCGCTTTTATCCTTTTGTGCAATGCGCTGAATGCGCCGAGAATCAACCCTTCCCCACCTTCCTGACCATTCGAGTGTGATGATCATGCAACATCCGGCACGTACCGAACTCTGGGCCATTCTGCGGCTATCGGGGCCGTTGATTGCCTCACAGTTGGCGCACATGCTGATGGTGCTGACCGACACCTTGATGATGGCGCGCTTGAGCCCCGAGGCACTGGCCGGCGGAGGCCTGGGCGCGGCGAGCTATTCGTTCGTGGCGATCTTCTGCATCGGCGTGATCGCAGCCGTGGGCACCCTGGTCGCCATTCGCCATGGCGCGGGCGATATCGACGGCGCCACTCGCCTGACCCAGGCCGGGCTGTGGCTGGCGTGGCTGATGGCCCTGGCGGCGGCGTTGCTGTTATGGAACTTGAAGCCGGTGCTGCTGATGTTCGGCCAGACCGAAACCAACGTGCATGCGGCCGGGCAATTCCTGACGATCCTGCCCTTTGCCCTGCCCGGCTACCTGAGCTTCATGGCCCTGCGCGGCTTTACCAGCGCCATCGGCAAGGCCACCCCGGTGATGGTGATCAGCCTGTGCGGCACCGTGGTCAACTACCTGCTCAACCATGCGCTGATCGAAGGCATGTTCGGCCTGCCGAAACTGGGCCTGATGGGCATCGGCCTGGTGACCGCCATCGTCGCCAATGGCATGGCGCTGGCACTGATGTGGTACATCCGCAGCAACCGCACCTACGCCGCCTACCCGCTGGGCACAGGCCTGCTGCGCCTGAATACCCACTACCTGCGCGAGCTGTGGCGCCTGGGCCTGCCGATTGGCGGCACCTATGCGGTAGAGGTCGGGTTGTTTGCCTTTGCGGCGTTGTGCATGGGCACCATGGGCAGCACGCAGTTGGCGGCACACCAGATCGCCCTGCAGATTGTCTCGGTGGCCTTCATGGTGCCGGCGGGGATGTCCTACGCGGTGACCATGCGCATCGGCCAGCATTACGGCGCCGGGCAGTTGCTGCAGGCACGCCTGGCCGGACGAGTGGGCATAGGATTCGGCGCCATGGTGATGTTGGGGTTTGCGGCGGTACTGTGGCTGTTTTCCGACCCGCTGATCGGACTGTTCCTCGACCATGACGACCCGGCGTTCCATGACGTCATCGTCCTGGCGGTGAGCCTGCTGGCCGTCGCCGCCTGGTTTGAATTGTTCGATGGCGTGCAGACCATCGCCATGGGTTGTATCCGTGGCCTGAAGGACGCCAAGACCACCTTCCTGGTGGGCCTGGGTTGCTATTGGCTGATTGGCGCACCGTCAGCCTGGTTGATGGCGTTCACCCTGGGTTGGGGGCCAACAGGCGTCTGGTGGGGCCTGGCACTGGGCCTGGCGTGTGCGGCGGTGAGCCTGACCTGGGCATTTGAGGCGAAGATGAAGCGGATGATTCGGCAGGAGCCGGATGCTCCTGTTGGATTCCGAGCGGCCCTGCCTGACTAGCGAGTACACGCGGCACATGTGGGAGCTGGCTTGCCTGCGATAGCGGTGTGTCAGGCTAATCATTATTAGCTGAACGACCGCTATCGCAGGCAAGCCAGCTCCCACATTTGAACCACTTTGAAGGCTTAACCCAACAGCGCCTGCTGGCTTTGCCCGAACATCAGGTATTCCACCAGCTCGGGCAGCGGCAACGGCTTGCTGATCAGGTAACCCTGGACCTGGTCGCACCCAAACAAGCGCAAAAGCTCAAGCTGCTCAGGGGTTTCCACGCCTTCGGCGACCACTTCCAGGTTGAGGTTGTGGGCCAGGTTGATCATGGCGTGCACCAGCTTGCGGTTTTCTTCGCGCTCTTCCATGCCGCCGACAAAGCTCTTGTCGATCTTCAACAAGGCAATCGGCAGGCTGTTGAGGTGCACAAACGACGAAAAACCGGTGCCGAAATCATCCAGGGAAAACCGCACACCCAGCCGGCCAAGGGCGTCCATGGTCTGCTTGACCAGGTCGCTGCGGCGCATCACGGCGGTTTCGGTCAATTCGAACTCCAGCCATTGCGCTTCCACGCCGCGCTCGGCAATCAGGCGGCTGAGGGTAGACAGCAACTGACTGTCCTGGAACTGGCGAAACGACAGGTTGACCGCCATGTGCAGCGGCGGCAGGCCGCGTTCACGCAGGTCTTGCATGTCGCGCAGGGCTCGGGAGATCACCCAGTAGCCCAATGGCACGATCAGACCACTCTGTTCGGCCAGCGGCACGAATTCGCTAGGCGGCAACAAGCCGCGTTCACCGTGGCGCCAGCGCACCAGAGCTTCGAGGCCAACGATATGACCATCGTCCAGGTCCAGTCGCGGCTGGTAATGCAGCTCCAACTCATCGCGACGCAAAGCCCGGCGCAGTTCACTTTCCAGGTCGGCCAGGCTGCGCGCGTTGCGGTTGATGCGTTCATTGAAGATATGAAAGGTACAGCCCTGGGTGCTTTTGGCCTGCTGCATGGCGATATGGGCATGCCACATCAACGGGTCGGCGCCAGCGCGGGCTCGAGCATGGGCCATGCCCAGGCTGCAACCGATCAACAGGCTTTCGCCATCCACCCAATAGGGTTCGGCCATCACTTCGGTGATGCGCTCGGCCATCCATTCGGCGCGCTGGGGCGCTCGGCGGGTATCGATCAACAAGGCAAACTCATCGCTGCCCAGGCGCGCCAGTTGGTCCCCGGCTTCGAGCTGACTCTTGAGCCGCGACACCACTTGCAGGATCAAACGGTCGCCCGCCTGATGGCCGAGGGCATCGTTGGCATGACGAAAATTGTCCAGGTCCAGATGGCCGAGGGCCAGGCCACGGCCTTCGTTTTCTGCCAGCCGGGCGGCCAGCAAGGTCTGGAAGCCCTGACGGTTGGCAATACCGGTGAGCGGGTCTTGCTCGGCCAGGCGCTGCAAGGTGTTTTCCAGCACGCCGCGCTCGCGCACATGGCGCAGGCAGCGGCGCAATGTGTCGGCGTCCAATGCATCCAACACCAACCAATCGCTGACACCCAGCGGCGACACCAGTGGCTCCTGCTCCAGCAGCAATACACACGGCAGGCTGCACCGGCCGGGGCCGGGCTGCAGGCTGGGCGTGGTCAATAACACAGCACCCTGGTCGTCATCGAACAGGCGGCTTACCGAGTCCCAGTTGGGCGCACTGATCAGCACAGCCCCTTCGCCCATCGGCTCCAGGCACTCGCGCAACAACGCTGCCCACTCGGGCTCATCGGCCAGCAGCAGCAAACGCAAGGGTTCGACAGGCGTAGACACGCTAACTCCCTAGACTCTGCAAAATTTCATTAGCGGTGCCATTATGACGTGCGGCCTGACAATGACAAAGGATGACAAATGATAGGTGTTATCAAACACGCAGACTGTAAATATTAGTCTCGAATAATCCTTAACATCCTGCGGCAAAGTAGCAAAACCGGCAAATTTAGATCGAGTGGTACGTCACACCGTCGTTCTATGGCAGCAGAATCTTTCCAGCCTGTTAAAATGCCCGCCCTTTTGAACAACGACCCCTGAAATTCCGTATGTCCCGACTCA
>NZ_BCBO01000012.1:0-18884 GCF_001320835.1 Pseudomonas sp. NBRC 111138
TTGATTACGGCAGGCACATTTACTCAGGACTCGGTAGGCAGCATTTATCAGGAAGGTCATGAGGACCAGATACTGGTACAAGCATTTGCCCACCAGGTGATCATTCCTCGCGACCCGCAATCCGGCCAGCCAACCGGTCAGCGCGTGCACAAACCGCTGATGATCAGCAAGGTTTTCGATAAATCCTCACCCTTGCTGTTCAGCGCCCTGACTACCGGCGAAGAAGTGTCCTGCCGGCTGGAATGGCTGCGCAACTCTTCCTCCGGGACTCTGGAGCACTATTTCACCATTGAACTGGAAGGCGCGACCATCGTGGACATCCAATCGCGCATGCCCAACTGCCAGGACCCCGACAACGCCCACTTCACCCATCTGGAGGACGTGCACTTCAGCTATCGCAAGATCATCTGGACTCACGAGGTCGCCGGGACGTCCGGTTCGGACGACTGGCGCAGTCCAGTGGCCGGCGGCTAAGCAGGGCGATAGGGCCCCGCTAACGAGGTGCCGAGTAATGGGGCAAGAGCGTTTTGCTTGATTTGCCGCTTTTGCAAAGTGAGCCGCCGCCATTGCGGAACCCTAGGTGGCCGTTACCTGAATAACGGATATGTACGCGGTCTGATCTGACATCTGGTCGGCTATCAGGCCGCCTTCGCGAGCAAGCCCGCAGTTTTGTTATCCTGGCGCTCCCGCCCACACGGACGCGCGCGTATGCACATCGACCCGGCCTTCATCCTTCACCAGACCGAGCACTGGCAGCTCAACCACCACCTAGCGTCGAAGCTGCCGGGCTACCTGATGCTTGGCGCCAAGGTACCGGTTGACTCCCTCGCTGACATGCCAGAAGCCGCACTGGCCGAAATGGGCGGTTTGCTCGCCAACATCCAACGAGTGATGCAAGCCCAGCTCCAGCCGAAGTGGCTATATATCAGCCGCTACGGACATATGCCGGGTTTCCCGCTGCACTTTCACTTCATTCCTGTCTATGACTGGGTGGAGCGAGCGTTCTGGCAGGACGAACGCTACCGCTCGCTGTACGCTTTCGGTACGCCGCCCCTCGAACCCATGACCGATGGCGCTGAACTGACCCTGTTTGTATGGCGCGAGTTTGGCGAGAGCCTCACCCCGCCGCAGGTTCACGGGCCAGGGGTGGCGCAGGTGATCGAGCAATTGCGCGCTGCATTCAAGCGGGACTCATAACGCGCAGCCGCTTCACCATCGGCACACACGCCAGCACCAACCCGGACGGAGAGCGATACACCGCCTGCTCATCGCCTACATACCCGCACGCGCTATAAAAACTTACCGCGTTCAAGGTCGCATCCAGCACAACCTGTTCAATCGCTTGCTGGCGTGCCACGCCTTCCAGATGAGCAAGCATTGCCTTGCCAAGGCCTTGCCCCATGTAAGCGGGCAATACAAACAAGGCCCCTATTTCACCGTCGGCAAGATCGAGCATACCGGTGGCGACAGGCTCGTCATTCAGCCAGCCCATGTAGAACTGTTTTTCCATCAACACGCTGTAGCCATCGCTGGCGTGACCTCGGGTCCAGAGCGCCATTTGCTCAGCGCTGTAGGCGCCAATGCATTGGCCGCGAATGGCCTCGCGTCGAATCTCGAACGCACGCTCGGCGTCATCCGGCGTGGCACGTTTTATCTCCAGCATCGCAAGCTCCTTCCATGACCTCAAACTGCCACTAGCCCATTTGTGCTAATCGACCCCACCCCACGGCGGCGCTATATTCCGCGGCACTTCCAACGTTCTCACCCACACCGCGCACTCAATGCGCGCGGGTTCTTTGCGCGTTGGAAAAACCAAAACAACCCCAAGGAAGAAGCACCATGAAACTCCACTCCCCTGTCACTCGCCTTGCCCTGCTGGGCGCCTTGATCATCGGCGTCGCCGGTTGCAGCAATATCAAACCCACCGAAGATCATCTCAAGAAGCTTTCGGAAACCAATCTGGGCGAGCCGGTAAAACGTATTTCCAATGTGCGCAGCGACTCCATGACCACCTACTACGTCGCTAACACAGCCTCCGGCGAGTACAACTGCTCCGTGCCCAGCGGTGCGAGCGGCGGCGCGTTCGCGATTGCCAGCTTCGGCCTGATGAAGCCCGCGGCCTACTGCATGCCCAAGGGCGCCAAAGGCAATGGGTTGACGCCGTTCATGCAGTAATTTTTTCCTGACTGAGCTCACGCAGGGTGCCGCGCAGCTCCGCAGGGCGTACCGGTTTGGAGAGGATAGCGATCTGCCGATCATGCAACGCGGCCTGGATTTTCTCCACATCGTGCCCGGTGAGGATCAGCGCTGGCACCGCCCAGCCGCGTTGTTCGCGTAGCTGGTCGATGCATTCAATGCCGGTGGCATGGTTGCCCAGATCGTAGTCGGCAACGATGATGTCGCAGTCGCTGACCAAGCCCTGCCCCGTGGACTCGGCCTGCACCTCGCACCCCCAGCGCTCGAGCAAAGCTTGGGTGGCGAGCAGCACGTTGTAGTCATCCTCCACCAGGCACACTTTCAGACCGCTGAGCAGACCGGCCTGGCGAGCATCGTCACGCACTGCCGGTTGACGCGGCGCGGTGGCCAGGGCCAGGCCATGCAGACTCACTGAGGTGCCATGGCCCACCCGCGAACGCAGGCTCACCTGCAACCCCATCAACTGCCCCAGGCGCTTGACGATGGACAGCCCAAGGCCCACGCCTTCAACGTCCTTGTCACGCAGTTGGCGCACGCGATAAAACTCTTCGAAGACCTTTGACAGATGCTCCCTGGCAATGCCCCGCCCCTGGTCGTGCACCTCCACCACCAAGCCGTTATCGCGAACACGCACACCGATCAGCACTGGTCGTTGCGCGCCGTATTTGAAGCAATTGGAAAGCAGGTTCTGCACCATCGTTGCCAACATGGCCGGGTCGACCAGCACCCAGTGAGCGCCGGCGCGCAAGCGCAACTGCACTCCAGCCCAGCGCGCAGCCTCGGCGTTCTGGCGCACCAGGTCGGCGAGAAAGTCACCCAGGTGAATCACTTGGTATTTGGGCAACAGGCGTCCGTTGTCGAGGGTGTAAAGGTCGAGAATCGAACGAAACAATTGCGACACGTTAAGCAAAGAGCGGTCGATATTGTCCACCAGGCGCTGTTCGTCCTCCCCCAAGCGGGCTTCGCGCAAGCAGGCGGTGAACAGGCCGATGGAGTGGATCGGCTGGCGCAGGTCATGGCTGGCCTGGGCAAGAAAGCGCGACTTTTCCAGGTTGGCTGCGATGGCTTGCTCGGAAGCCTTGCGTGTGCGCTCCAACAGGATATGGGCGTACACCGGGATCACTGTGCTGGTGATCATCAGCATCAGCATCATGAAGGGTTGCGCCTGCCACAGCGGCGTGAGTTGGTACACGATCAACAGCGCCAGCAACGCCAGCCCCGTCGCAATTGCCAGGTAGCGCGAACCGTAGCGCATGCCGTTGCCCAGGTTCACCCAGACCATCACCGCATACAGCGGCAATGCCGCCTCACCGCCCATCACCAGGCCGAACGAAGTGCCCGTGTAGTCGTGGATCATGCCGAAGATCCGCCGCGCCGGATAATGCCCAGGCCAGCGTGCGATCACCTGGCGCAACACGATGGATGCCAGCAGGAACAGCAAGATATACAGGATCACCGGCAGATAGGTGTCCAACGACTGCCCAGGCAAAAAGCCCAGCACGCCGATGTAAACGATAGCGATGCTGGCCACCACGATGCGCAGATTAGCCTGATCGAGTTCGGAGTTGGTCTCGGGGCTCATCGTCATATCCTTGACCTATCATCTGTAGGAGCGAGCTTGCTCGCGAAAAACGTCAACGATAACGCGTTGACCTGGGAATACGCGGTGCCGGTGCGTGCTTCGCGAGCAAGCTCGCTCCTACACCGAGGGTAAATAAAGTAGCATGCCTCGACACAACCTGGCCCCAGGAAGGAGCTCACCATGACCGGCCGGATCATCATCGCCGACGACCACCCCATGTTTCGCGAAGGCATGGCGCGCACCGTGCAACGCTTGCTGCCCGACGCCCAGGTGCAAGAGGCCGGCGACCTGGCCACGGTGAATACGTTGCTGCGCGAGGCGGGCGAGGTCGATACCCTGATCCTCGATTTGCGCTTTCCCGGCCTGACCTGCATCAGCCAACTGGCCGAAATGCGCCAGCAACTGCGACGCACCACCTTGGTGGTGGTGTCGATGGTCGACGACCCTGCGCTGATCGAACAAGTCATGGCCTTGGGCGTCGACGGTTTTATCGGCAAGAACATCGCCCCGGATGAGATCGGCCAGGCGCTGCTGGCGATACGCGCCGGCGAAGTGCTGGTCAAGTTCGCGCCGTCGGGCCTGCTGCCGCTGGACACTCATACCCTTACCACCCGCCAGCAGGAAGTGTTGCGCCTGATTGCCCAGGGCAAGACCAACAAGGAAATCGCCAAGGCCCTGGATATCTCGCCGTTTACCGTGCGCATTCATGTGTCGTCCCTGCTGCGCAGTCTGAAGGTACCGTCGCGGGCGGCGGCGGCGGTGAAGTACTCCGGAGAGCTCTAAGCTGTTTGTAGGAGCGAGCTTACTCGCGAGAAAACCACAGGCGCCGCGTTGACTCAGAAAACACGCGTTAGCGTTGACGTTTTTCGCGAGCAAGCTAGCTCCTACAGCCCCCTCTGCATCCGATATTTATGCTCAATTCCCAACTTAATAATATTTTATTAATCACCGCCCGCCCCCTAACTTGACGTCATGCCCAAGCTGAATCCAACTGCATTACGCAAGGACAGACACATGACTCAAGCAATAACAAAAATAGACACGCTGGTGGTGGGCGCAGGTCAGGCTGGCGTGGCCATGAGCGAGCATTTGAGCAAGCAAGGCGTGCCGCACCTGGTGCTGGAGCGCAGCCGTATCGCCGAACGCTGGCGCACCGGGCGCTGGGACTCGTTGGTCGCCAACGGCCCGGCCTGGCATGACCGCTTCCCCGGTCTGGAATTCGACGACGTCCCTGCCGATGGCTTCGCGCCAAAAGAGCGTGTCGCCGATTACTTTGAAGCCTACGCACGCAAATTCAATGCGCCGATCCGCACTGGCGTGGACGTGACGTCAGTGGTACGTAACATCGGCCGCCCCGGCTTCACCGTGCACACCAGTGAAGGTGTGATCGAAGCCAACCGCGTGGTCGCCGCCACCGGGCCATTCCAGAAGCCCGTGATTCCAGGCATAGCGCCGACAGGCACGGCTCTGCACCAGATCCATTCCGCCGACTATCGCAACCCTGGGCAACTGCCGGCGGGCGCCGTATTAGTGGTGGGCGCCGGTTCTTCCGGCGTACAAATCGCCGATGAACTGCAGCGCGCCGGTCGCCAGGTCTACCTGTCGGTAGGCGCCCATGACCGCCCGCCCCGCGCCTATCGCAACCGGGATTTCTGCTGGTGGCTGGGGGTTTTGGGCGAGTGGGACCAGGCGGCGATGAAACCTGGCCGTGAACACGTGACCATTGCTGTGAGCGGCGCCCACGGCGGCAAGACCATCGACTTCCGTGAACTGGCCCAGCAAGGCATGACCCTGGTTGGCCTGACCCAAGCCTTCGACGGCACAGTGGCGACGTTCCAACCCAACCTGGTGGAAAACCTGGCACGCGGGGATGAGAACTACCTGGCCCTGCTGGACGCGGCCGACGCGTATGTCGAACGCAATGGTCTCGACCTGCCCCAGGAGCCCGAAGCACGTCGCGTGTTTCCCGACGCTGAATGCATCAAGCAGCCAATCCTGACGCTGGACCTGGCCGAAGCGGGTATCACCTCGATGATCTGGGCCACCGGGTTTGCCGTGGACTACAGCTGGCTACAGGTGGACGCTTTCGACGCCGCCGGCAAGCCGCAACACCAACGTGGTGTATCCAGCGAAGCCGGCATCTACTTCCTCGGTTTGCCATGGCAATCGCGGCGTGGCTCGTCGTTTATCTGGGGGGTGTGGCACGACGCCAAATACGTAGCCGACCATATCGCTATCCAGCGTCAGTACCTCGAGTACCGCGAAGCCGCGCCGGTTGCCCGCCAGACCCCTGTCAGCGCCTGATCACTTTTTCCTGGAGTTTTTTGATGCCTACTCACACTCGCATCCGCATGTTCAACACCAAAGAAACCTATCCCAACCAGAGCCTGGATAACGACCTGTGCCAGGCCGTGCGCGCCGGCAACACCGTGTATGTACGCGGCCAGGTGGGCACTGATTTCGATGGCAACCTGGTGGGCCTCGGCGACCCTCGGGCGCAGGCCGAACAGGCGATGAAAAACGTCAAGCAACTGCTCGAAGAAGCCGGCAGCGACCTCAGCCACATCGTCAAAACCACCACCTACTTGGTCGACCCACGCTACCGCGAGCCGGTGTATCAGGAAGTGGGCAAGTGGCTCAAGGGCGTATTCCCGATTTCCACCGGGCTGGTGGTCTCGGCCCTGGGCCAGCCGCAGTGGCTGATGGAAATCGATGTGATCGCGGTTATCCCAGAGTAAGGAGGCTAGCCATGACCTTTTCAATCGTTGGCCGCTGCGCGGAAACCGGCCAGTTGGGCGTCGCCATCAGCTCATCAAGTATCGCCGTAGGCGCTCGCTGCCCATGGCTGCGGCCCGGCGTGGGCGCGGTATCGACCCAGAACATCACCTTGCCGGCCCTCGGCCCAGACGTGCTCGACGGGCTGGAACAGGGCCTGGCCCCAGACGATGCCGTGGACAAAGCACTCACCCGCAACGGCTACAGCCAGTATCGGCAACTGACGGCGATTGACCACCTGGGCCGCAGCGTGCATTTCAGCGGCAGCCAGACCCTGGGTACCCATCACGCGGTATCGGGCGAGCAATGCGTGGCGGCGGGCAACATGCTCGCCGACCGTGAAGTCATCACCGCGATGGTCTCGGCCTTTGAACAGGGCGAAGGCCAGCTCGCAGACCGGTTGCTGGCAGCGATGCATGCCGCCATCGCCGCCGGTGGCGAAGCCGGTCCGGTGCATTCCGCCGCGCTGGTGGTGGTGGGCGAGTTGACTTGGCCGATCATCAACTTGCGCGTGGATTGGGCCGACGAAGCGCCGATTGGCGAATTGCAAAAACTCTGGGACGCCTACCGCCCACAGGTACAGGACTATATCGATCGCGCCCTCGCCCCCGACCGCTCCCCCGGCTACGGCGTGGCCGGAGACGAGCGATGAGCCGCAGCCGCGACCTGCTGGAAACGCTGGTGGGCTTCGACACCACCAGCCGTGAGTCCAACCTTCAGTTGATCGAGTTTGTGCGCGATTACCTGGCCGGGTTTGGTATCGCCAGCGAGTTGGTCTACAACGCGCAACGCACCAAGGCCAACCTGTTTGCCAGCGTCGGCCCGGTTGAGCTGCCAGGTATCGTGCTGTCGGGGCATACCGACGTGGTGCCAGTGGATGGGCAACCCTGGACCCTGCCGCCGTTCACGTTGACCGAGCGTGACGGCAAGCTGTTCGGGCGCGGCACCGCCGACATGAAGGGGTATATCGCGTGCGTACTGGCGTTGGTACCCGCACTGGTCAAAACACCGTTGCGCCTGCCGGTGCATATCGCCCTGTCCTACGATGAAGAAGTCGGATGCCTGGGCGTACGCTCATTGCTCGCTGTTCTGGAACAGCGCCCGGTGAAACCCATGCTGTGCATCATCGGCGAACCGACCGAACTCAAACCGGTGTTGGGTCATAAGGGCAAGTTGGCGATGCGCTGCGACATACAGGGTCAAGCATGTCATTCGGCGTATGCGCCCTCGGGGGTGAATGCGATCGAACATGCCGCCGATCTGATCTGCGAACTCGGGCGCATCGGCCAGCGCTTGCGTTCGCACCAGGACCCACGTTTCAACCCACCTTTCAGCACGGTACAGACCGGCCTGATCAGTGGTGGCAAGGCATTGAACATCGTCCCGGCCGATTGTCGCTTTGACTTTGAAGTACGCGCCCTGCCCGCCTCGGACCCCGCTGAAGTCGCTCAAGAACTGCAAGCGTACGCCATGCAGCAGGTACTGCCGCGTATGCAGGCGGTCAGCAAGCAGAGCTCCATTCGGTTCACAGAGCTGTCGGCCTACCCGGGGCTGGTCACGGATGAGCACAGCCAGGCGGCGCAGCTGATTGCGGCGTTTTGCGGCTCGCAAGCGTTCGGCACCGTAGCGTTTGGCACCGAAGGCGGGCTGTTTGATGCGGCAGGCATTCCCACCGTGGTATGCGGGCCCGGGAGCATGGAGCAGGGGCATAAGCCGGATGAGTTTGTGAGCGTAGCGCAATTGGCGGGATGTGATGCCATGTTGGGGCGCATGCTGGACTCGATCCGCTGAGCCAAACACTGCTTCCACAGACAATGCAAATGGATCGTGTTGGATCAGGCAGATAGGGGTCGGCTGGGGGCCATCATCGCAGGCAAGCCAGCTCCCACAAAAGGCCAGCCTCCAGTCAGACCAGCTCCCGAGCAAGAAACGGCGCAGTCCGGCTGGTCTTGCTCTTGGCCACCTTCTGCGGCGCCCCACACGCCACGACTCTCCCGCCCAAGTCCCCTGCTCCCGGCCCGATATCAATCACCCAGTCACTTTGGGCCACAACGCGCATTTCATGCTCCACCACAACCACCGTATGCCCCGCATCCACCAACTGGTTCAGTTGGCTGAGCAAACGATCGACGTCCCTGGGGTGCAACCCGGTGGTCGGCTCGTCCAGCACATACAAGGTGGCGCCCCGGGCATTGCGTTGCAACTCGGTAGCGAGCTTGATGCGCTGTGCCTCACCGCCCGACAACTCGGTGGCCGGCTGCCCGAGGCGCAGATAACCCAGGCCGATATCGCGCAGCACGACTAACGAACGCAGGATGCCCGGCTGCTCGGCAAACACCTGCACCGCTTGCTCCACCGTCAACCCCAGCACCTGGGCGATGTTCAAGCCCTGCCATTTGATCGCCAGGGTGTCGGGGTTATAGCGCGCGCCGTGACAGGTCGGGCATGGCGCGTACACGCTGGGCATGAACAGCAATTCAACGCTGACAAAACCTTCACCCTCACAGTTCGGGCAACGGCCCTTGGCGACGTTGAAGGAGAACTGCCCGGCATCGTAATTGCGTTTCTTGGCCGCTGGCGTGGCGGCAAACAGTTTGCGCACGTTGTCGAACAGCCCGGTGTAGGTCGCCAGGTTGGAACGCGGCGTGCGGCCGATGGGCTTCTGGTCCACCTGCACCAGGCGCTGAATGTGCTCGAGCCCGGCGCTGATGCGCCCGCCACTGGCTTGCGGTGCAGCATCTTCCAGGCTCGGTTCGTCGTCGCTTTCCAGCACACGCCCCAGGCCCGTGCCCACCAATTCCAGCAGCGCCTGGCTGACCAGGCTGGATTTGCCCGAGCCGGAAATCCCCGTCACCGCGGTGAAACAGCCCAGCGGGAAATCCACGTTCAAATCTTTCAGGTTATTTCGCGTCACGCCTTTGAGCTTCAGCCAACCGGCCGGCTCGCGGCTTGGCACATTGGCCGGGCGAGGTGAGGCAAACAGGTATTCGCGGGTCTGCGAGGCCTCGACATCCGCCAACCCTGCGGGCGGCCCGCTGTACAGCACTTGCCCGCCATGTTCGCCGGCAGCCGGGCCCACGTCGATCAGCCAGTCGGCGCGGCGCATGGTTTCCAGGTCATGTTCCACCACAAACAGCGAATTGCCCGCGGCCTTCAAACGATCAAGCGCGGTGAACAATGCTTCGCCATCCGCCGGGTGCAGGCCCGCCGAAGGCTCATCGAGCACATAAATAACACCGAACAACTGCGAGCCCAATTGGGTAGCCAGGCGCAGACGCTGCAGTTCCCCGGACGACAGGGTCGGCGTGCTGCGCTCCAGGGACAGATAGCCCAGGCCCAGTTCGATCAAGGTGTTGACCCGTTCGAGCAGGTCCTGGGCGATGCGCTGGGCCGCCAGGCGTTTTTCCACCGACAGCTTCATCGTGTCGTGCCCCGCGGCCACCGGCTGCAGCAACTCGGCCAATTGCGCCAGGGACAATTGCGACAGCTCACCGATATCCACCCCGGCAAACTTCACCGACAACGCCGCCTGGTTCAGGCGTTTGCCCTCGCACAATGGGCAGGCACTGCCTTGCATGAACTGCGATACACGCTTTTTCATCAGCGCGCTTTGGGTGTTGGCGAAGGTGTGCAGGATATAGCGCCGAGCGCCGCTGAAGGTGCCTTGGTAACTGGGCTCCAACTTGCGTTTCAACGCCTCGCGGGTCTGCTGCGGGGTGAAGCCGGCGTACACCGGTACGGTGGGGGTTTCTTCGGTGAACAGGATCCAGTCGCGCTGCTTTTTCGGCAGCTCGCGCCACGGGATGTCCACGTCATAACCCAGGGTCACGAGGATGTCGCGCAGGTTCTGGCCCTGCCACGCCAACGGCCAGGACGCCACTGCACGCTGGCGGATGGTCAAGGACGGATCGGGCACCATCAGCGCTTCGGTCACTTCATACACGCGGCCCAGGCCGTGGCATTGCGGGCACGCGCCCTGGGGCAGGTTCGGCGAGAAGTCCTCGGCATACAACATGGCCTGCCCTTTCGGATAGCGGCCGGCGCGGGAATAGAGCATGCGGATCAAGCTCGACAAGGTGGTGACACTGCCCACCGACGAGCGCGCACTGGGTGTACCCCGTTGCTGTTGCAGGGCCACGGCAGGCGGCAAGCCTTCGATGCTGTCTACGTCCGGCACGCCGACCTGGTCGATCAAGCGCCGCGCATAGGGCGCCACCGATTCGAAATAGCGGCGCTGGGCCTCCGCGTACACCGTGGAAAACGCCAGAGACGATTTGCCGGAGCCAGACACGCCGGTAAATACCACCAAGGCGTCCCGGGGAATATCCACATCGACATTGCGCAAATTATGTTCACGGGCGCCACGCACCCTGACGAAGCCCGTTTGCCGGGCGGTGAGCGGTGGGATGTTGCGCTGTGAAGTCATGGGCAACCTTGTCTTGCGCTTAGCACCCTGCGCACGCGTTGGGTCAGGGCATCGGGGCTGTAGGGTTTGCTCAGCAGGTGGATATCGGCGCTGAGCAGATGATTGGAAGACAGAATGTCGCGGGTGTGGCCCGAGGTAAACAGCACCGGCACCGGCGGGTTCTGCGCGCGGGCCCAGGTGGCCAGATCGGTGCTCTTGACCCGACCCGGCATCACCACATCGGTGAAGATCAGGTCCGGCGACACGCCGCGCTGCAACACTTGCATCGCGCGGTCGCCATCCTCGGCGGTCAGTACGGTATAACCCGACTGCTGCAGCAACTCGACCACCGTCAGGCGCACGCCTTCGTTGTCCTCGACCACCAGGATGGTTTCCTGGCCGCCGCCTTGCAGGTCCGCATCACTGTAGTCGTCGAGGCATTCAGGCTCCAGGCAGTGGGGGAAATACATCTGCACCACCGAGCCCTTGCCCTCCTCGCTCCACATGTCCACGTGCCCGCCACTTTGGCGCACAAAACCGAACACCATGCTCAGGCCCAGGCCGGTGCCGTGGCCTTCGCGCTTGGTGGTAAAGAAGGGTTCGAATGCGCGCTTGAGCGTCGCCTCGGACATGCCCACGCCGGTGTCGGCCACTGCCAGGCGCACGTACTCGCCGGGCTTGATGCTTTTACCGATGCAATCGTCCGGGTTGAGGATGACGTTTTCTCCGGTGATACGAATCACACCCTCGCCTTGCATGGCATCGCGGGCGTTGATCGCCAGGTTGAGCAGCGCGTTTTCCAGCTGGTTGCGGTCGACATTGATGCACCAGGAGTCCTGGGGCAGTTGCACGTCGATATGGATGGTTTCCCCCAACGCCCGTTGCAACAGCTCGCCCAGGCCGGCGTAGATGCGCTGCGGGTTGTACACCGCCGGAGACAAGGGCTGGCGACGGGCAAAGGCCAGCAGTTGCGACGACAGCTTGGCCCCTCGCTCCACGGCGGCGATGGCCGCGGTGACGCGACGTTGCACCTGACAATTGTCCGGCTCATGCCTGGCGAGCAAATGCAGGTTGCCGGCGATCACTTGCAGCAGGTTATTGAAGTCATGGGCCACGCCACCGGTCAGGCCGCCAATCGCTTCCAGCTTCTGTGACTGGCGCAACTGGTCTTCTGCGGCAGACCGCGCCTGCACTTCAGCGGCTACGCGTTGCTCCAGATTATGGGTGAGCTCCTGGCGCACCCGCTCGGACTTCACCAGTTCGGTGGTTTCCACCACAATCGCCAGCACCCCGGCCGGCTGTTGGTTGTCCCCGGCCACGGGGCTGTAATAGAGGTCCAGCCATACGCTTTCCGGTTGGCCGTGACGCGATAACACCAGCTCCTTGTTATTGAACGACAAGGTACCGCCCGCCAGGCACGTATCCACCACGTGCCGATTGAACTCGGCTACTTCCGGCCAGCCCAGTTCGACCGGAGTGCCCAAGAGGTAGGGATGGCGCCCGCCGGCAAATACCGAATAGCTGTCGTTGTAGATCATGTACCCCGCCCGCCCCCACAGCATCACCATCGGCACGGGTGAGGCGAGCATCATTTGCACGGTGCAAGCCAGGCTCGTGGACCACTGATCCAAGGGGCCAAGGTCGGTACTTGACCAGTCAAACGTGCGAATCCGCTGGGCCATTTCGCCGGCCCAGCCTTCACAGCCATGGGGGTTGGATAAAAATTGCATGATTGGGCTCTGTGCAGGGACAAGACAGTCGCAAGTTTTGGAGCGCGCCAGCGGTGGATGGTTTCATCCTGAGCACAGAGGAATGCACAAACCCCTGGAACTCAATGAAAATCCCGGCTGCGCACCACCATTCCATCCAGCAACGGCGTCAAATCGGTGAGGCGCCCCGCGATCAAATGCCGCACCTCACCTACCGCCTCCCACCGGCCGTCCACCTTGAGCAAACGCGAGCCCACCAGCGCCTGGCGCTGACGCTCGGCCAGGTCGCGCCAGACCACCACATTGAGGTTGCCGAACTCATCTTCCAGGGTGACAAAGGTCACGCCGCTCGCCGTGCCAGGGCGCTGGCGGCCAGTGACCAACCCGGCGATGCTCACGTTGCGCCCATGTTCCACCGCCAGCAATTCCTGGGAACTGCGGCAGCGGCGCCGGCGTAACTCGGCGCGCAACAACGCCAGGGGATGGGGCCCCAGGGTGGTACCGAGGGTGGCGTAATCGGCGTGCAAATCTTCGCCGACCGTAGGTTCGGGTAATGCCACCCGCGTTTCATCGGGGCTCGGCAGGCCGGCAAACAAGCCCAGTTGCTGATGCACACCGGCCACGTCCCAGCGCGCCTGATGGCGGTTGCCGGCCAGGGCGCGCAAGGCCCCGGCATCCGCCAACAGCGCCTGGGCACGCGTATCCAGCCCGGCGCGCGCGTCCAGGTCAGCGATGTCATTGAACAGCCGCTGCTGCCTCGCCGCTTCGATACGCCGCCCGTCGTCCTCGCGAAACCCCGAGATCATGCGCAAGCCCAGGCGAATCGCCGGTTGCTGGCCGTCGATGGGCTCCAGGCTGCATTCCCAGTCGCTGGCCTGCACATCTACCGGGCGGATCTGCAAGCGATGGCGCCGGGCGTCCTGCAGGATCTGGTCCGGGCTGTAGAAGCCCATGGGCCAGCTGTTGATCAGGGCGCAGGCAAAGGCCGCCGGCTCATGGCATTTGAGCCAGCAACTGGCATAGGTCAGCAAGGCGAAACTGGCGGCGTGGGACTCCGGGAAACCATAGCTGCCAAAGCCCTTGATCTGCTCGAAAATCTGCGCGGCAAAGGCTTCGGTGTAGCCATTCTTCAGCATGCCGGTGCGCAGGCGCTGCTGATGCGGCTCCAGGCCGCCGTGGCGTTTCCAGGCGGCCATGGAGCGGCGCAACTGGTCGGCCTCGCCAGGGCTGTAGTCGGCGGCGACCATCGCGATTTGCATCACCTGTTCCTGGAACAGCGGGATGCCCAGGGTGCGTTCCAGCACGGCCTTCAATTGCGGCGACGGATAGGTGGTGGGCTCTTCATTATTCCGCCGACGCAAGTACGGATGCACCATGCCGCCCTGGATCGGCCCAGGCCGCACAATGGCAACCTCGATCACCAGGTCATAAAACGTCTGCGGCTTGAGCCGGGGCAACATCGACATCTGCGCCCGCGACTCGATCTGGAACACACCGATGGTGTCGGCCTTGCTGATCATGGCGTAGGTGGCCGGGTCTTCCTTGGGAATCGTGGCCAGGCTCAAGTCCCGGTGGCGATGTCGGCGCAGCAAATCGAAGCAGCGGCGGATCGCGCTGAGCATGCCCAGGGCAAGGATGTCCACCTTGAGCAAACCGACGGCGTCGAGGTCGTCTTTGTCCCACTGGATAATGGTGCGCTCGGCCATGGCCGCATTTTCCACCGGCACCAGGGTGTCCAGCGGGTATTCGCTGATCACAAAGCCGCCAGGGTGCTGGGACAGGTGCCGCGGAAAACCGATCAGTTGCTGGGTCAATGTCAAGACACGCCGCAGCAGTGGGCTGTCCGGGTCGAAGCCGCTTTCACGCAGGCGCTCCAACGGCGGCGCCTCATCGCTCCAGCGCCCGCAGCAATCGGCCAAGACGTTGATCTGGTCCGCCGGCAGCCCGAGGGCCTTGGCCACATCACGTACCGCGCCCGTGGCGTGGTAACTGCTGACCACCGCCGTCAAGGCTGCACGGGTGCGGCCATAGCGCTGGAACACGTATTGCAGCACCTCTTCGCGGCGTTCGTGCTCAAAGTCCACGTCGATGTCCGGCGGCTCGTTGCGCTCTTTGGACAGGAAGCGCTCGAACAGCAGGTTGGTCAGGCTCGGGTTGATTTCGGTGATGCCCAGGGCAAAACACACCGCCGAGTTAGCCGCCGAACCCCGGCCCTGGCACAGGATCGAACGGCTGCGGGCGAAACGCACGATGTCATGCACCGTAAGGAAATAGCTTTCGTAACCCAGCTCGCTGATCAGCTGCAGTTCACGATGGATTTGCTGCAAGGTCTTGTCGTCGATGCCTTCGGGCCAGCGCTGGGCGATGCCTTCTTCGGTGAGGGCGCGCAGCCAGGATTGGGCGTCATGCCCCGCGGGTACCAGCTCGCGTGGATAGTGATAGCGCAACTGGCCGAGGTCGAAGGTGCAGCGCCGCGCGAGGGCGAGGGTTTCATCCAGCAAGGCCTGGGGGTACAGCGCCGCCAGCGCGTCGAGGCTGCGCAGGTGGCGTTCGCCATTGGGGTGCAGGCGCGTGCCAGCTTCGGCCACCGGCACGTGGTGACGGATGGCGGTCATGGTGTCTTGCAGGGCACGGCGGCCTCGCGCATGCATATGCACATCGCCGCAGGCCACGGCAGGGATTTGCAGGCTGTGGGCCAGTTGCAAGCGCTGTTGCAGATGGCGCGCATCGTCCTGCCCACAGTGCAGGTGCACCGCCAGCCACAGGCGCTGGTCGAAGGTGCGGCGCAGCCAGTCGAGGCTGGCCTGGGTGTCGCTGTCTTGCGCCACCCACAACGCCAACAGGCCGGGCAACGGTTGCTCGAAATCTTCCTGTAGCAGGCGATAACTGCCCTTTTCAGCCCGACGCCGGGCCAGGGTGATCAGCCGGCACAGGTGCTGGTAACCGCTCAGGTTCTCCACCAGCAGCACCAGTTTCGGGCCATTTTCGATGTGCATTTCGCTGCCGATAATCAACGGCAAGTCCACGGCTTTGGCGGCTTGCCAGGCACGCACGATGCCTGACAGCGTGCATTCATCGGTAATCGCCAGGGCGCTGTAGCCTTGGCGCTTGGCGCGCTCGAAAAGCTCCAGCGCACTGGAGGCACCACGCTGGAAGCTGAAATTGGACAGGCAGTGCAGCTCGGCATAATTCATGCGCCCCCACCCCCTGTTGTAGGAGCGAGCTTGCTGTGGCGAGGGAGCTTGCTCCCGCTGACTGCGCAGCAGTCTCCGGCTTTTATTGGGGGCGCTACGCACCCCAGCGCAAGCAAGCTTGCTCGCCACAGTAAGTGCGCTCCAGCTGAGGGGATGCTCATGCAAACCACCCTTGCAACCACAGCCCATCGCCTTGCCCCACCGTGCGATAGGCCCAACCCTGCTGGCCGGCGCGGGTCTGGACCAGGTAATAGTCGCGGCGAACATCGGCGCCATCCCACCAGCCGGATTCAATGCGCTCCGGACCCATCAGGATCTGTACGCCGTGTTCGGCCAGCAAGGTCGGTTGCGGCAATAACCAGCCTGGGCGGCGGACCTTGTTCAAGCTCGGGCACGCCTGGTGGTCGGTCGCAGCCTGCCAGGCGCATTCAGGGCGATGGTCGGCCTGAAAACGCAGGCCCTGCACCGCCTCATCCCCCAGGCGTGCACGCAGGCGTTCGCGCAACTGTTCCCACGGCAGGGTTTGTTGCGGGCGGTCGTCGAACAGGTCCTGGCGTTGCGGCACGAACACCGGCAAGTCCTCGGCCACCAGGCGCACACCCCGCACCGGCGCGGTGACCTGTACCTGCTCCAGGCGCCCACGGGCCAGTTCGAACAACATTGAAGGCTCGCGCTCGGCGCTGAGCAGGCCCACCTTGATCACGCTGTCTTGTGCCTGGGCGTGTTCCAGGTGCAGGTCAAAGCGCTGCACGCCACTGTCGCGGCCGCACAGGAACGCGGACAGGTCGCCGGTCAAACGCCGCAAGGGGAACAACAGCGCCTGGTGGGATTGCACATCGAAATTCAACTCGATGCGTGCATCGAACTGGTCGGGCGGTTGATAAAAATCCAGGGCCAATGGCCGCTGCCCGCTCAGGGCGTCGAGGTGCTTGAGCAGGCTGGCGTCAAAACGTCGCGCCAGGGTATGCCGGGGCAAGGCCTGCACCTGGGCCAGGCTGCGCAGGCCCATGCGCGACAAGGCGGTGGCGGCCTGGGGTTCAAGGCCTGCACGGTCGACAGGCAGCGACGCCAGGGCCTGCATCAGGGCGCTGTCATCGGCCACGGCCAGGCCGTCGTAGCCGTTTGCCAATATCCGCGCCGCCGCCGGGTTGGGCGCAGCGACGATGCGATGACGAAAGCCAAGTTCGGTCAGCTCTTTGCGCAAACGCGCCTCGAGGTGCGGCCAGGGGCCGAACAGGCCCAGGCTCGATTCGATCTCGAACAACAAGGCCCGTGGGTAATACAGGCTGACCTGGGAGCTGAATCGGTAGGCCCAGGCGGCCAGAAACTGCTGCAGGCGCTCGATCTCCAGCGGGTCGTATTCGACACAGGCAAACTGCTTGACCAGGGCATGGGCTGCCGTCAACGATTGCCCGGGGCGCAGGCCCAAGGCGCGTGCGGCGGCGTTGACGGTTTGCAACACGCGCCGCTGCGGCGTGCCGGCCAGCAGCGCCAGCGGCTGCTCGGGTTCGGGGTGCACACGCTGTGCCCCGTCCAGCGCCAATTGCGGGAAGACAATACACACCCAACGCATGGCAACCTCAATGCCCCGCCAGGGCAATTGGCGCCGGATGGGCCAGCCCGCCACGGCACTTGAGCACCCGCACTTGCGCGGGCCTGGCCTCGACCGCCAGGCGCAGGGCGGCAGGCGAGGCATTGATCGCCTCGCTCAGGGAGCGCCAGGCAAACGCCAGGGTCTGCCCGGTTTCGGCCGCCACCTGCAAACGCCGCAAGGCACGATCATCGGCCTTGCGCGGCCAACACAACACCGCGCCGCAACTGCCAGAACGCAGGCATTGCTCCACCGCCCACAACGCGTCACGCTCCTCGGCCCGGATGATGGACAGCTGGCGCACATCCACCCCGGCGTTCTGCCACGCATGGGGATAGGGGGTATAGGGCGGCGCCACCAGCACAATGCGCTCGCCCAAGGCCGACAGGCGCGCCAGGGTAGGCAGCACCAGTTGCAACTCGCCCACCCCGTCCTGGGCCATCAGGATTTCACTCAAGGCCGATTCCGGCCAGCCGCCACTGGGCAGCACCGCATCCAGCGCCGCCAGCCCCGTAGGATGTACGCTGGCCGGGGGCGCGGCGGGCCGGCCCTTCCAGACTCGCCCGCCATTGAACAGCGAGTCCAGGGCAACCACGGCGCCCATCAGCCTTGCCTCACCAGGCCGCAGAACACGCCTTCGATGGCCAAGTCCTGCTCGGGCCCGACCACGATGGGTTGATAGGCCGGGTTGCGCGGCAACAGGCGAACCCTGTCGCCACTGCGCTCGAAACGCTTGATGGTGACGTCGCCGTCCAGGCGCGCCACCACAATCTGCCCGTTCAAGGCTTCGGCACTGCGGCGCACGCCCACCAGGTCGCCATCGAGAATGCCATCTTCAATCATCGAATCGCCCTGCACCCGCAGCAGGTAATCGGGGGTTTTGGCGAAAGTGGCGGGGTCCAGTTGCAAGCGGCTGTGCACCTCGGCATCGGCGCCAATCGGCCGACCGGCCGCCACACGACCGAGCACCGGTACATCCAGCCACTCGGGACGCGCAGGTTGATTGAGCAAGCGAATGCCACGGGCCTGGTTGGGGTTGACCTCGATAAACCCAGCTTCGGTCAGCGCCACCACATGCTTGCGGGCGACGCTGCGCGAGGCGAAGCCGAACGCCTCGGCGATCTCGGCGAGGCTGGGAGGCTGGCCTTGTTGCGCGATGCGCTCGCGAATGAAGGTCAGGATGGCGGTGCGGCGGGGAGTCAGGTTTGTCATGGAGTACATTTGTACTCCTGTGGGAAATTTCTGACAATAACCGTCAGTCGGGGCTGGGTGTTACACCTGTGGGAGCTGGCTTGCCTGCGATGGCGGCCTGACAGTCGACGCAGTTATACCGAGTACATATCCATTGCTGCGGTAACGGCCACTTAGGGTTCCGCTTTTACAGCGGGTCACTTTTGGAAAAGAGCCCCAAAAGTAACCAAAAGGGCTCTTG